>JAIBAQ010000084.1 GCA_019695095.1 Candidatus Hydrogenedentota bacterium | reverse complement strand
CCAGAGACGGTTAATCACATAAAGCAATGTGATACCGCAGACGAGGAAAACGGCGAAGAGCGCGGCAGCGTAATTGTAACGGCCATAGAGGCAATTGCCGACGAAGAAGAGCGCAGACCATACAACCGCACAGCCTGTTGTCCAACCGAGCAAGGCAAGCGGAATGCTCTCGTGAGTGGCCGCGGCCTCCTCTTCGGAAATGCCCGCTTCTTTACGAATCGTTGCCCAACCGGGTCCGAAGGGACGCACTTTCTTGTAGAACGCAATCAAGGTCTCGCGATCGGTTTGCGGCGCAAAGAATGCCGCGGCTACCCAGCAGACTGTCGTGAAGGCAATGGTAATAATCAAATCGACCGACGTGGAGTAGTCTATGCCCGCAAACTTCGCGACCATAACCAGCACGGCAGAGACTGCAAACGAACTCACCATGGCGGCAACTTCGCACCACGCGTTGATGCGCCACCAGAACCAGCGCATCAGGTAGAGCAGTCCCGTGCCCGCGCCAATTTGCACAATGAGATCAAACGCCACCTTCGCCGAATCGAGCATGAACACAAACACGGAAGAAAAAACAAATAGTCCAACAGTCGCCACGCGACCTGCCCATACGTAATGCCGCTCATCGCCGTCCTTGTGCAGAAAGCGGCGATAGAAATCGTGGACGAGATAGGAGGCGCCCCAGTTCAGGTGCGTCAGAATCGTTGAAGAATTCGCGGCGATAAGACCGCCAATTATGAGTCCCGCAAATCCCACCGGCAGAAACGTGAGCATCGCGGGATACGCGATATCGTGATTGAGGAGTTTCGGGTCGAGATTGGGGAAGGCGGTCTTGATATCGTTCAGTTCGGGATAGACGATCAATGAGCACAATGCCACGAGAATCCACGGCCACGGGCGCATCACGTAGTGCGCCACGTTGAAGAACAAGACCGCCCCCAACGCGTCTTTCTCGGACTTCGAAGAGAGCATGCGTTGCGCAATATAGCTGCCGCCGCCGGGTTCGGCTCCAGGATACCAGGCCGCCCACCACTGCACCGCGATGGGCATGATGAACACCATGAAGGCCATGTCCCAATTGTTGCGGAAATCGGGAAGCATGTTGAGGTAGTTCAGGCCGTCTGGGCCGGATAGCGCGGAGACCTTGTCCACCATTCCTGCCAGCCCGCCGACTTCCGGCAACTGCACAGCGAAGTATGCCGCCGCGATTACAGCGGTCATCATGATGAAAATCTGAATCATGTCGATAACCAGGACGCCCCAGAGGCCAGAGTGAGTGGCGAATATGACATTCAGCACGCCAACAAAAATCAGCGTTTGCCACTGCGGAATACCGAATAGAATGGCGGCGATTTTGCAGGCCGCAAGATTCACGGAGGCCATGATGATGCAGTTGAAGAAGAATCCGAGATAGATGGCACGGAAGCCGCGCACGACGCTGGCTGGTTTGCCGGAATAGCGCAGTTCGTAGAATTCCAGGTCTGTCATTGCGCCGGAACGGCGCCAAAGCTGAGCGTAGAAGAACACCGTCGCGATGCCGGTTAGCGTGAAGGCCCACCAACACCAGTTGCCCGCGACACCCTGCCTGCGCACGATGTCCGTCACTAGATTTGGCGTGTCGCTGCTGAAAGTTGTGGCGACCATCGACATGCCGGCCAGCCACCAAGGCACGGACCGGCCCGATACGAAAAACTCGGTCGTGTTTTTGCCTGCGCGCCGCCCAAAGAATAGCGCCGGCACAAAACAGACCACGATCGATCCGACGATAATGACCCAATCGAGCAATTGCAGGTGCATGACGATTCCCCCCTCTACCCAAGGCCGCACAGATGATATCAGGGGGCCACCGAAGATACCAAGCATAGGATTGCCGCAAGTCAATTCGTCAGATCGACACTTACTTCGACATTGCCCTCGGTCACTGCGTTCACGGGGACCGTTGCCATAGGTCGTCGCTGGCGGGAGGAACCGCGAAGAAATTCGGTGCTAATCAGGGTACACCTGAAAGAGACGCAGTATAGATTGTTAATGGAGCGTCAATGGAGTAGTATCCTGCTACGAAAACCAATGAGTGTTCAATGTTTAGGAATGGCAAAACGTCAATTGCACTAGAGACATCAAGGACATCAGGGACAACAACGACATCGGGAATTTGGGGTTCTTGTTGTCCGTGTTACTGCGTGTGCGCCCGCGCGTCGCAAGTCCCTGGACTTGTCCCTGGTGTCATTGATGTCCTTGATGTCCTTGATGTCCTTGATGTCTTTGTAACGAGGATTCCTCCATGATTCACGGCTTCATTCCCCCGCATGGTGGGTACAAGCGCCTGTTCTCTTACCAAAAAGCCGAGATCATCTTTGACGCCACTGTCAACTTCTGCAATCGCTTCCTGGACAAATACGATCGAACATACGATCAAATGGTACAAGCCGCCCGTTCTGGCAAACAGAACATAATCGAAGGAAGTATGGCATCGGCGACGTCGAAAGAAATGGAGATTAAGCTCACCAACGTCGCTCGGGCAAGTCTCGAGGAACTTCTCGCAGACTATCGCGACTTTCTGCGGTCTCGCGGATCAACTGAATGGGACAAAGATCACCCATTTGCTCGACGTCTTCGAGAATTAAACCGAATTCCGAATGCTTCATACGATACCTTTCAGAAGGGGATTGAGAATGCCGATGCCGTTATCTGCGCAAACGTGATCATAGGGCTCATTCGCGTTTGCAGTGTTCTCCTGGGACGCCAGATTCAAGCACTTGAAAAGAGGTTTCTCGAAGACGGCGGTATACGCGAACAAATGTCCCGAGTTCGCTTGAGTCACCGGCGCGGGAATTTCCGGTAGTCACTACGACTCCCTGTGCCTGATGGCGGAACTCGAAGTCTCAACTCTCCCAATTCTTGACTGAATTCAGCCTTCACAATCTGCTACAGTAGCAACGGGGGGCAACACGGGTCGGTTTCTCGGCTCTACAAGGATTGGCGGATCATGGCAAATTCAAGTGTCAGTTCAGATTCATTGGCAATTGCTGAAGAAGAAGAATATCGCGGCAAGAAGTTTCGTGTTGCATTCATCGGATGCGGCGGAATCTGCCAGACCCACATGATGGCGTTTCAACAGATGCCGGATGTGGAAGTTGTCGCGGGCGTGGATATCCTTCCGGAACGTCTCAAGGCATTCGAAAAGCGCTGGGGCGTGACCAAACTCTACAAAGACTGGAAGAAGATGTTGAAAGAGGTCCAACCGGATGGCGTGAGCGTATGCACGCCGAACGGTGTTCACGCGGCCCCCACGATCGACGCGCTGAACAGCGGTTGCCACGTGCTCTGCGAAAAGCCCATGGCCATGACACCGGCCCAATGCGAGCAGATGATTGCCGCGTCAAAGAAGGCGAAGAAGAAACTCGCCGTGGGCTTCCAGTATCGCTATCACCCGAATACACAGTTCTTAAAGCGCGCCCGCGACAACGGCGAGTTCGGCGATATTATGTTCGTAAAATGCCAGGCCCTTCGGCGGCGCGGCATCCCCAACTGGGGCGTATTCGGACAGAAGAAGCTCCAGGGTGGCGGACCGATGATCGACATCGGCGTGCATATCCTGGAAATGGCCCACTACGTGATGGGCTCGCCGAAACCTGTTGCGGCCTCCGGAAACATCTGGACCTACATGGGCAACAAGTCTTCGAAAGTCGTCAGCCCGTGGCCCAATTGGGACTACAAGACGTATACCGTGGAAGACCTCGCTATCGGTCAGATCCGTTTTGAGAACGGTGCATTGCTGCAAGTTGAGGCCAGCTTTGTGGCGCACATCGAAAAAGACGTGTGGAACTTCAGTTTCATGGGCACCAAGGGCGGCGGCCAGTGGGATCCTCCAATGATGTTTGCCGACAAGAACGACACCATGGTCAACTCATCCCCGTTCTATGTCGGAAAAGATACCACCTTCGAGCAGTTGTTCCCGCTGAAGCTACGCAATTGGGTGGACGGCTGCGTGAAGGGTTCGCCGCTCGAAGCTCCCGCCGAAGCGGGTCTTGCGGTTCAGAAGATGCTCGATGGCGTGTACCGCTCGGCGGAGGCCGGCAAGGAAGTTCCCATTAAGTAAGCGCAAAGTGCGTCAGCACGATCTGGGGGGATTTGCGATGAGGACACTCTGTGCATTTGCTGTGACATGTGCGATAGCGGCCGCGGCGGCGATGGGTGAAGACCCCGCCGGCCGCGGCTCCATACTCTTTGACGCCTCGTACGGGAAGCTACTGCCCGGTTCGACGGCAGAAGTCCAACTGTGGTGGGCGTCGTCGGGATGGAAGGTCAGTGCCGACCGTCCCGCGCCAAAAGCGAAGAGCAAAGCCATCGAAATCCGCTGTGCCGGAAACGAATGGGACGCCGCACAAATTGTGGTGCGTCCGTCAAAGCCGCTGAAGGGCTTCATCGCGAAGTCCAACACCTTGACTGGACCTCAAGGAGCCACGCTGGATGCCTCCAACATCGAGGTGCTTCGCGTGCGCTACGTGACCATTCAACGAATGACCGACAAGTGGAGCGCTCTGGCTCCGTGGCCCGATCCGTTGCCGCCATTCAAAGGCCCCATCGATCTGAACGCCGATCCTGCCGAGCCCAACCAACCGCTGTGGGTACGCGTCCACGTTCCCAAAGGCACCCCTGCGGGCACCTATAAGGGGACTGTCACGTTGACTGCGGAAGGTTACTCTGCCGAAGTCCCTCTGCGCGTCGTCGTCTACGGATTTGAGTTACCCGATCGAATGACCTGTCAGACCGCGTTCGGGTTTGGCGAGGGGTATGTTTGGGGCTATCAGAAGATCAGCGATCCCGCACAGCGGCGTGAAGTGTTGGATAAGTACTGGCAGAGTTTTCGTAATCATCATATTTCGCCCTATCATCCAACGCCGCTGGTGGACTTGCCCGTGACGTGGGTGAAGCTTGGGGAAAACGAAGGTGCGGACTTGCCGGAAGCCGACCGGAAGTTGCTGCAAGCAAATGCGCTGACTCCCAAATTCGATTGGCCCGCATGGGATGCGGAAATGGAGCGCGTCTTCATGAAGTATGGTTTTAATTCCTTCCGTTTGGGATTGCCTAATATTGGCGGGGGGCAGTTGCAGGGTTTTGACGAAGACACGCGTGAACACGAACTTGCGTTCAACGCATATTGCCGCACCATGCAGGAACACCTGCGCGAAAAAGGATGGCTCGATTACGCCTACGTCTATTGGACCGACGAGCCGGCGCAAAATGACTACGCGTGGGTACAGAAAGGTTTTCTGAAACTCAAAGCAGCGGCGCCCGACATCACGAGGATGATCACGGAACACGTCGTACCTGAAATGATCGACGGACCGAACCTATGGTGCCCTGATTCCTGGTGGTATGACCACGACAAAGCTGAAGAGCGTCGCAAAGAAGGCGATCGGTTCTGGTGGTACGTGTGCACGGTGCCCAAAGCGCCGTTTCCGGGGTTATTCATTGATCATCCCGGCACGGATCTTCGCGCGTGGCTGTGGCAGACGTGGATGTACAAGATCGAAGGTGTGTTGGTGTGGGCCAGCAATCTGTGGTCGACGTCACCGGCATACAAAGACTCGTTCCAGAATCCGTATGAGGATGCGATGTCGTGGGTAAGCGGCAACGGCACGAAACCCGACAACGACAAGGAACCGTGGGGCAATGGCGACGGACGTTTCATGTACCCGCCAGAAGCAGCCGCCGATGGAACTCAGGCCGAGACCATCCTCGACGGTCCTGTCGACAGCATCCGATGGGAAATGCTGCGCGACGGAATTGAGGACTACGAGTACATGGTAATCTTGAAGAAGCTCCTCGCTGAACGTGGCGCGCAGCTCTCTGCCAGCAAGCGCGAAAAGTTCGAGAGGCTTCTCGTGGTGCCCGCGGAAATCACGAGCGGTCTCAAGGTGTACACGAAAGACCCTGCTCCCATCGAGAAACATCGAGATCGCGTTGCGCAGGCCATCGAGGCGTTGACCGCAAACTGAAATACAGAGACTACTCGCCGTCGTGCCGCATGGCAGGACGGCGAGTTCCCGCTATTTGCCTCGCTGATGCCCACCTTGGCCCACGCGTCTTCAAAGCGGACAATGAGGTATATTGGACATCAGGCTGTGGAGGGGCCGGTTAGACATGAAGACCTTTTTCCGACAAGTGAGTTTCGCTGCGTTTGCGCTTGCTCTGGTGTGCCACGCCGCGGCCGCATTGACTGCGGGCACCGCAAAGATCGATATCACCAATCGCGAAGCCGGTACTGTCAATGACCCGTTGTACGCGAAGTCTCTGGTGCTGAAGCAAGGCGACACCGCGTTGGTCATACTCACTGTCGACGCCGTCGCGCTCGGTGAAATTGGGTACATCAAGAACGATTTTGTCCCGACGGTGCGGGCACGGATTGAAGCGGAATTGGGCATTAAGGCGTCAAATGTCCTGATCAACGCGAGCCATTGCCATGGTGTCGTGTGCACGGACGTAGCGGACCGGGCCTTTCAGGCGGTGAAGGAAGCGTCGCAGAATCTGGTTCCCGTGAAAATAGGAGCGGGGAGCGGCCATGAAGACCGCATCATGGAAAATCGAAGGCTTCGACTTAAGAACGGCAAAGAAGCCGATGTTCGCCATGCCTACTCCATGCCGCCCGACGACGAAGTCGCGGCCATAGGCCCTGTCGATCCTGAGATCGGCGTGCTACGATTCGATAAAGAAGATGGGACAACGCTCGCGGCCGTCTACAACTTCGCGTGCCATCCCATCATCGGAGTTCCAAGCCATGGCAACACCGCAGACCTTACCGGGTTCGCTTCCTCCGTTATCGAAGAGAACCTGAGTCCGGGAACGGTTGCCTTGTTCCTGCAGGGTTGCGCGGGCGACATCAATCCCGTCGGGTACAAGGCGGTGGACGCGCCACGCGACGCGGAGCCCCTTGGAAACATGCTGGGGCTGAGCGCATTGCGCGCGCTGCGATCCGTGCAGCCGAAGGTTGACGACCGGTTGGCTGTGCTGAACGAAACCATCACGTTGCCGAGAGCCGATCTCTCGCAGGCCATCGCGAACCAAGAGGCCGAACAGCAACGCTTGTTGCAGTCTTTGAAGGGCACGAGTCTCAGCTTGAAGACCTTTTTGCCGCTTGCGGTGAAGTACGGTTTGTCCGGTGACTACCCCTCCTATTACTCGCACGGCTATCTGCACGAAGAGGCGATCGGGCGCGATGGACTGAAGAAGTTGGACGAGGAGAATCGAGCCAACATGGAGCAGTACATCGCCAACATCGAGACGATGGAAGAGCTGACGCGCGTGCAAGCCAATCTCGACTTGCTGCGCAAACACCAGGCAGACCGTGTCGCGGCGGGTAAGGACACGGTGGACGTTGAAGTGCTCGGCGTGCGCGTTGGCGACTTCACACTGATTACGTTTCCCGGCGAACTCACCGTCCAGATCGGTTTGAGCATCAAGAAGGCATCTCCGCACGATATGACGTTTGTTGCCGGATACACCAACGGCTACATCTACTACGCGCCGACCGAAGACCAATTGCGGAATGTTGGCGGGGCGCAGGAAGACAGCGATTGCATTCTGGGTCCTGGCTGGCAGAAAGTGTTCGAAGATGAAGCAGCCAAGCTGCTGCGATCCCTTTAGAACACACAATAGTTCTATTGACACTCCAATGGCATGTTGGCACTATGACCCGAATTCTGGCTGGAACGTTCGACATAGGGGTGGATGAACATGAAAAGCACGGTTTTCGCTCGTTTCCGAATTGCGAATCGCAGGACGTATTGCGCGTTTGCCGCATTGGCGGCGGCAATCGCATGTTTGTGTCTTTTCAACGTGGCGACGGTGTGCGCGGCCGACGCGCCCGCGGCGGAACCACAAAAGCCCGTTGTGATGGGTGAGGGAACCGGGTGGCGCGCGTTGTGGGAAGAGGACTTCACCAACGTGAACTGCGATGCCGACACGTGGTCATTCAAAGACGGCACCATCTACTGCACCGGATCGCCGACCGGAATTATGCGCACAAAGAACAAAGTGAAGAACTTCGAATTGGTCGTGCAGTGGCGTCACATGAAACCGGCGGGCAATTCGGGCGTGTTCGTGTGGGTCATGGAAGACTCGATCAAGGACTTGCCCAAAGGCAAATTGCCGCACGGTATCGAAGTCCAGGTGCTCGATCACGGCTATGCCGAGCAATACGAGAAGCAGAACGGCAAGAAGGGCGATTGGTTCACCACCAACGGCGACGTCTTTGCCGTGGGCAAGATGAAGCTGACGCCCTTCCCGCCGCTCTCGCCCAACGGTTCGCGCAGCTTCCCCTCCAAGAACCTCAGCAAAGGTTCTCCCGAGTGGAACCACTACTACGTCCGCGCAATCAACGGCGAGGTGCGTTTGTGGGTGAATGGCGAAGAAGTCTCCGGCGGTACCGGAGCCGATCCGTCAGAAGGATACCTCGCGCTGGAGTCGGAAGGTTCTCCGATTGAGTTCAGGAATCTGCGCATTCGCGAATTGCCGTAGACGACCACGATTCACAATTACTAAAGCCCCGAAAGTGCGCACGACTTTCGGGGCTTCTTAGTATCAGATGCACACCGCATGTGGTGGAATGAGACTGATCACCGGCTTCGAGACGGAGAGAGTCTGACTTGGCACGTGCAATTATGTAAGCCAGATCCTTCGCTGCCGCTCAGGATGACAGTAAAGGCCACTTAAGTGTCATCCTGAGTCCGCCTGCGGCGGACGAAGGATCTGGCTTCAAATCCATCTCGCATTCAATCGGGATTCCCCAACAATGCGCGCAACCTAAAGGACACCCTAGCCTGGCAGCAACCCGTCTTTCGACGTGGTCGACGGGAAGAATTTTGCCCGGAAGAAGCACTCTGCGTAGGCGCAGCCGCTTTGGAGTCCACGGAACTTCGATTGGATTTCCGCGTGGTGCGTGACGGGCACGCCGTATTGCGCGATCATCCACTCGTTTTGGCTTTCGTGGCAGGCAAGCATACGGGCCTTCATTTCCCAGTGTTCGCTGATGTCGACGTAGAACTCGGGCACGAAGTTGACGCCCGCGACGGTGTCGTAGAACCAAATCTCGTGGATGCGCTCGCAAGGCGGGTGGGCCGTCTTGATGTTGGGCACGGTAGCCATGACATGTGTGTCCCACACAATCTGTCCGGTTCGTATGTGGTCGGGATGATAGTCAAGATCCTTGTGCGGACACAGGACGATATCCGGGCGGAATTGCCGAATGACGTCGATGAAGTGGTGGCGCACCTCCGGCGAGTCATACAAGAATTCATCGTCGTAGTTCATCCAGAAGAACGTCGCGTTAATGAGCGCGCTCGCGGCCTGCGCTTCCTTCTTGCGCACGGCGGCAATCTCCCCTGGAGGGAGCGTTGGCGAGCCGACGTTGCCGTTGGTCACGTAGACGATGGCGACGTCGTGGCCCTGGGCCGCGTATTTTGCGAGCGTACCCGCGCAGAGAATCTCGACGTCGTCGGGGTGAGGGCTAAAGGCCATTACGCGCATGATTGAATATCTCCTTTCGCAGCCAAGGGCGGCTGCGCCACATGATCAGAACTACCAGACTTCGTCGAAATCACTTTGAATGGATCACCAGTAACGCCAGTAGAGGTACAGCCAAATCGCCGCGAAGATGCCGAACCAGAGCGTCAGGCTTTTGTACCATCGGTACTCGGGCTCGCCTTGAAGGTGCTCGGTCAGAAATGCGGGCCGCCACACGAAGGGTTGCCATTGTTCGGCGGCGGGAGCGGGCGTCATAAGCGAAACCACAACGATAATCGCCACGACAATCGCTTCCTGGAAGAAGCCGACATAGAGCCAATGGAATCCAAGCGGGATTTTTGCGATGGTCAGCGCGAGCAGCACAGCCGTCATGATTAGTCCGGCCATCATTCCGGCGAAGGCGCCTTGTGCGTTGGCGCGTTTCCAGAATACGCCCATCAGGATCACGCCGATGAGCGGGCTGACAACAAAGGTAATCCCCTGTTGAAAGTACGCGAAGATGCCGCCGAACCGCTCGATGCTTGGCGCGATGATCGCCGCAATGACCAATGCGCCGAATGACGCGTACCGTCCTACCAACACCAATTCGCGGTCATTCGCCGATGGTTTGAGCACCTTCTGATACACGTCGAGCGAGAAGATTGTGGCGGTGGAGTTCGCGAGCGCGCTTACCGTAGACATGACCGCCGCGATGAATCCGGCCAGGATAATTCCGCGAAGTCCCCATTCCGGCGCGAGTTCGCGCAACGCAAACGGAAAAGTGTGGTCCAGATTTTCGAGCGGCGGCCCCATCTTCATGACATGGAGCCAGTGGTACACGATGAATCCAAGAAAGCAGGTCACCAGCGGGCGCACGATGTTGATGAACCCGGCAAAGATGATGCCCATGATGCCGTCCCAGCGCGAGCGCGCCCCGAGCACACGTTGCACCATCACCTGATTGGTGGCGGAGTAGAACGTGAACAGACCGAACGTCCCGAGGAGGATGCCAAGAAACGGGGCCCGGTCATCGCTGGGGGGCAGATAGAGGTGATAGCGTTCGGGGCTCGCGGCTTCCATGGCCGCCCAGCCGCCGGGAATCTTGTTGAGCGCAACGAAGAACAGGATCAACCCGCCGCCCACGAGCATGACGCATTGCACGGCGTCGGTCCACACGACCGATAGTAGTCCACCTTTTACCGTGTAGATGGCGACCAGCAACACCGTCAGCCAGAGCACGATATAGAAGTTGACGCCAGTGAGACGCTCAAAGGTCAGCGCGCCACCGTAGAACACCGGCACCATGAACACGAATACGTAGGCAAAGAGCATGACGTAGGTGTAGACATTGCCGCACGCTGGACTGAAGCGGCGCGTCAGCAGTTCGGGGACCGTTGCCAGACGATTGCGCAGGTAGATGGGAATGAAAATGGCTATCAAAATGCCGTAGACGGGCATGGACCACCATTCCCAGTTGGCGATGCCCATGCCGTGCGCGTAGGCTTGGCCGGCGGTGCCGACAATTTGCTCGCTCGATACGCTGGTGGACACAAAAGCCGCGCCAATGATGTACCAGGGCAGCCGGCCCGAGGCGAGGAAATAGTCGCGCGCCGTGTCGCCCTGTTTTCTCGAAGTCCACAGACCCACGACAACGACGACGGCAAGCGAAACAACGATTACCGCGACATCCAGTGTGCTCAACTCGAATCCCAAGTCAATAACTCCTCTCCAGAATGCGGACTAGGCTTTCAATCCAGACAGGTTCACTTCGAGGCGTTCGTTTTGTTTTATCATGTCGTCCCACGTGAGGAGTTGGCCCTTGCGGCACGCCTCGCGACCCAGAATGGTGGCCAATGTCGCGGTCACGCTGGGTTCGATGGTCGGATTGTCATAGACGCCGTTCGTGACGTTTTTGTGGAACGTGTCGATATTGCGGATCGCGCCCTGTTGGTAGAGCGCTTTTACTTCGCCGCCGAATTCGCCTTGTTCTTTGCCCACCATGCGGACCTTCGTGGAATAGCCCGTTTCAAGGAAGCCGTCCAGGCAATGCGCAACGCACGTGCTGTCGAACCCGTGCCGGTTCTTGAGGTGTTCGCCGCGATGGTTGAGCAACAAGCCGTTCTCAAAGTGATAGGTGATCGAATAAATGTCGTGTGAATCTCCGTGCGGGTCTCGCCGCGCGGCGCGCGATGCGCCGACCGCGCTCACGGGCTTCGCATTGGCTAACCAGAGTGCGACGTCTATGGAGTGAATGCCCGCATTGACGAAGTATCCGCCGCCAATCGCACTGTCATTGACCCACGTCAGATGCTGCAAGCGGCTTTCGATCGTCTCGGTAAGGGGAGGGTCGTTGAACGCGTCGTCGGCGTATATCGTGCTCAATAACGCGATATCGCCGAGTTCACCGGCGTGGGCCCGCTTAATGGCCTCGATATACAAGGGTTCGGTGCGCGTCTGGAAGTCGACGAGGAACACCTTCTTGCTCTGCGTGGCCTTCTTGCCTGCCGCATCGACCATAAGGCACCCCGGTACGTCGCTCGCCAGGGGTTTAGCCATGTACACGTGGCAACCGGCGTCTACCGCGGCGGTCGTGTGATCCGGAAAACAGTAGGGCGGCGTTTCGAGAAACACCGCGTCGACCTTGCTCTTCAGAAGTTTTTCGTAACCAGAGAGTCCGCTGAAGCAGCGCTTCTTTGGTACTCCCATTTCTTCGCCGACGCGTTCGGCGACTTCCGGGAAGTAATCGGCAAGAGCGGTGATCTCGTAGCCGCCGTGCTCTTTCACCATGTTCGCGATCATTCTGCCGCGGCTGCCGTTGCCAATGACACCGCATTCGATGCGCGAGTTGGCCGCGTACGCTTTGACCGCGCCTGACTGCACGATGGCGAAGGCCGAGGCAGCGGCGGCGCCTCCGATGAATTGACGGCGAGACACCGCGGCACGCGAATCCGATTCTGTCTTCATTCCAAGTCCCTCCCCTGATTTCGCTCCCCCTTCCCCAAGGCGCTGCGCGCAGGCACTTGGAGATCGTCACTTGGCCGGTTGAGGAGCCCGCGCGTTGCTCGCGCTGAGCGCGCGCCACGCTTCCATTGATCGTCTGAGATTCTCGTGCACGTCGCCCCCAATGCCATACCCCTGCAAGCCGATAGGCCCGGTGTACTTCAGTTCGCGCAGAATCGACAGTAGTTCTCCCTGATTGAAACTGCCGCGATCCAGCGTCTGTATCAGCGTCTTCCAGTCTGTTCCCCCGGTGTCGGCCCCGCTGATCGTGACGACAAACAGATAGGGTTTGGCCAGTTCGAGACGCGCGCGAAGGTCCTTCCCATCCACCTTCAGCCAGTGGCACTCATTGAACGTCACGCCGACATCGGGCCGATTGACTTTCTGCGCCACGCGCACGGCGTCTTCGACGCGCTCGAGCCAGCATGCCGTATGCGGATAGAGTGCAATGCGCAGACCGTTCGGCTTGGCCATGTCGGCGATTCGCGTGATGACGTCTACGGCATTCTGATCGCCGTCAGGCGAAGAGACGCCGTGCTTCTTGCTGATCAGCGACAACCACAAGAATGCATCGCGCCCCTTAAGGTCCTGAATGGCCTTCTCCAGCCCCGGCTCCCATTGTGCGTCGGACGGATCGATGTTCACCGTCGTGTACACGGCAAAGAAGCGCAGTCCCCGCTTGTCCAACTCGGCGAGGTACTCGGGAAGGCCTTCCGTGCCCAGTTGGTCGGTGCCCGCATAGCCGAGTTGTTTGAGCATCTCCGCTTGCGCCGCAAACGACTTGTGCTGGTCGTCGCGCGTGCCCGTACACATTGCAAAGAATGGATTGGTCATGGGCGCCTCACCTGCTTGCGCGGCACATAAGCCGGCCATCCAGAGCGCGGTCCATACGGCCACCGCTACGGTCAACAACCGACGTCCTTCCATGGCAGGAAGTCCTTTTCGTTAGTTGGGTAGGGTTATAAACCTCGAACGCCAAATCCGCTGCGGTAATCTCTCCGCAGGAATTTGTTTGCTTCGCGGCAATTGGTGAACTTCAGGCGCTTCGCGTTCCATTCGAGCGTCTTGCCCGGGAAACGATTCGCGATGTTCGCCAACAATACGGCCTCCGCCATTGGCCCGGAGAAATCGAAGTTCGCGCCGGCGACGCCGTTGCCCAGCGCCGCTTCGACAAACTCGTGGTAGTGATTCTTGGGCTCCAGCTTCGGCTGCGCGTAGTTCTTGAATTTCTCCAGCGGATACAACTGCGGCGCGCCCACGTGCGGGACGATCAAGGTGCCGTCTTCGCCGATGAGCATCGAGCCGCTTGGCGGCAACGCGCAGTCCGCGCCCAAATGCGGCGACAGTTCCTTTGGCGGTACTTTGCCGCCGTCGCGCCACGTCGCGGTAATGGTCTTGCCAGACGTGAGCGGGGTTCCGGGGAAGACGTAGTTTGCGATAACCCAGGCTGGCCACACTTCGTCGCTGACGCATTCCGCTTCGCAGGAAATCGTCAGCGGGTCTTTGACATCCAACGCCGTAAATACGGGGTCAAAGATGTGACACCCGAAGTCGCCCGTCGCGCCGCCGCCGAAATCGCGGTAACACCGCCACCAGAATGGATGATAGATCTCTTTCTTGTACGGACGTACCGGCGCGGTACCCAGCCACAGATTCCAGTCAAGGGTCGCCGGAACCGGGTCGCTGCCTTCGACGCGCTTCTTGTTCTCGCGCGTGTAGATGGCCGCGCTCCAGGAGTGCCATTCTTTTACTTTGCCGATGGCGCCTTCTTTCACCCATTGCACGGCCGTGCGATAGAAGTCGTGGGCGTGAATCTGAATGCCCATCTGCGTGGCCACGCCCTTCTTGCGTGCCGCGAGCGTCACCTTGCGCGCTTCGTAGACATCGTGCGTCAGCGGTTTTTCGCAATACACGTGCTTGCCCTTGCGAATTGCCGTCATCGAGGCGGGCGCATGCGTGTGATCCGGTGTCGCCACGTTCACCGAATCGATGTTCTTTTCCTCTTTTTCCAGCATCTCGCGCCAATCGCGGTACAGCCGCGCGCCCGGGTACTTTGCCGCCGCTTTGTTGAGATTGGCCTCGTCGATGTCGCACAACGCAATGATGTCGACCTTGCCGCTGCTGGCAATTTGTCCCAGGTCATAGTCACCCTGGCCGCCCACGCCAATTGCGGCGTGCTGCAGCTTTCCGGAAGGCGGGGCCGCGAAGCTCAGTTTCGGCACGATCAGAGGAACGGCGATACCGACGGCGGCCGCTTGCTTGAGAAAAGTCCTTCGGGTGACTTGCTGCTTCATATTGGTGACTCCGTGCGTTGCAATTAAGCGATTGGGTCGCGCATCCCGTGTTGTCATCCGCAGGTTGGCTACAACCCGCGCAACGAACCCCCATACAGATGGGTACGCGCGAACTCCGTTGAATCTACTCCATTGACTCACCGGGGCGCAATGAGGCGGTCCGGTGCGTTCAGGGGTCTAGGGGCTAGGGTTGACGATTCAAGGGGTTGCGCAGGCATCGGCATCGAATCTGGATTGCGGGGCAATGGGTTGCGCCTGGGAGACCCCCTGTCTAATTTTGACGGGGCGAGGGGGGGCCCGGAATGAATGCAGCTCCCGCGGAGCCGAAAAGGCGCAGGGAGCGTGCGACTTGTCCGATTCGCAGGGTCTACACCCCCATGCAAACTGACGATTCAAGGGGTCCGAGTGGCAGCCGAGGGCGGCTGCCCCACATTGGACTGGTTCGGTACGTGTTGCCCGGACGCCTCGGCTGCCCCACATTGAATCGGTTCGGGATTTGTAGCGCAGGTGTCATCGGGTGCGATTGTCTGAGTCCGCAACGTTCTCGACAGTTGTCGCCCATATATATGGGGAAGTTTGTTGCACTCGGAAGGGAGCGCCTGGCATGACGCCGAATCTGTGCGGGAGGTGCCTTGCGCGGGAGAACACGGCACGAAGCAATCAGCGGAGCGATGCACTGGTCCCGGGATACGCACCCCTACGGCAAAGCCGCCCGGATATCGGACAACGTTACCATCAGTGTCATGGGGTCTTGCGGGCTCGGGTGAAGCCAAGTAATTGTCTATGGGTTTAGAAGCTAAAAGGCCTATTCCTGACAAGGCGCTATCCTGTAAGCGTTTATGAAGAGTCTGCGCATAGAGGATCGAGAAGATTTCGAGGTTCTCCCAGCGCTGTAAGTTACCCATGGTCAACGGTAAAGACGGTGCCGCGCTCGCCGATCGCGGCACTATTTGGAGTGTTGTTTGAAGCTGGACCCTTCGTCCGCCAGAGGCAGACTCCCAAGGAACGGACAGCGTAAGTTGCTTTCGCCCTCACAGGGCTCACGTTGGGCGGGGGGGACTGGTACCTGGGGTTTCGATTCGCGTCGTTGCCGCGAATCTCACCCCAGGCTGGAGTATTTCGCGCTTGCAGCGCTCTGGAGTATCGAGTCAAATCGTCGGTGTATATCGGTGGTTGAGTCACTTTGGTTGCGGCTTTGCCGCGCCAGGCTGGAGTCTGCCGTGCCTTCGGCACTCAAGAAGACAGGCTGTCCGCTTGGCTTCTGTTTCTACCACTGAAACTCGCGCTCCCGCGGTCCCCCGCTCAGGACGACACGAACTGCGTGGCAAGTGTCCCTCCCCGAGACAGTGACGACACGCTTATCCTGTGCATCCTGCTCATCCTTGTTGAAACGCTTTATTGAACAGGGATGCACAGGGTACGCAGGATGAAGGCGCCGGACGGCGGTGAGTCATCGTCAGAACGTGTCGGCGAATTGTTGCCAGGGTATCCGATTCAAAGCTGGGGCGGTCCTTACTTTGCGCACGTGACGATTCGTGTGCCGGATACGCCTCTTGTCTGGCCTTTCCGAGTGGACTAAACTAGCCGCTAAAGTCACGGGGGGAGTCCCCATTATGGGAAAGGGATTTGCAGCGATGAAGAAGAACGAATCGAAGACCCCGGCACGGGGCGGCGCGATATCGCGGCGGTCGTTTCTGCGGTCGTCGGCGATTGTGGCGGGAGCGGCGATAGGCGCGCCGGCGATCGTGCGCGGCCAGAACTTAAATGACCTGCTTGACATCGCTTTGATTGCGGTCGGCGGACGCGGCGGCGGTAATTTGCAGTCGGTGCGGGAAGAGAACATTGTCGCGATTTGCGATGTCAACGGAAAGAACCTCGCGCGGGCGGCGGAGCAGTTCCCGAAGGCCCTTAAGTTCACGGACTTCAGGAAGCTGTATGACGAAGCGGCGAGCAAGTTTGACGCGGTGGTAGTAAGCACATGCGAGCACACGCACGCGTTTGCCACGTTGCCCGCGCTGCAGCTCGGCAAGCATGTCTATTGCGAGAAGCCGCTTGCGCACAATATCTGGGAGACGCGGATCATCCGCGAGGCGGCGGCGAAGGCAAAGGTCGCCACGCAGATGGGTACGCAGATTCACGCGGAGAACAACTACCGGCGCGTGGTCGAATTGATCAAGTCGGGTTCCATCGGCCCAGTGCGCGAAGTCCACGTGTGGGTGTCGCGGACATGGGGCTGGCTGCCTACGGAAGAAGACCAGAAGAAGTATCAGGACATCGTGTTTACGAAGGAACGTCCCACGAAGGCCGATCCGATTCCGGAAGGTCTCGATTGGGATCTGTGGTTGGGACCGGCGCCGGTGCGTCCGTTCAGCGAGGTGTACTTCCCGGGTCCGAAGTGGTATCGCTGGTGGGAGTGGGGCAGCGGCACAATGTCGGACTTGGGCAGCCATTGGAACGACCTGCCGTTCTGGGCGCTTGACCTGGATTATCCGTTGACCATCGAAGCGAGCGGCCCGCCGGTACATCCGGATCTGGCCCCGGCCTCGATGCAGGCGACCTACGAGTATGGTCCCCGCGGCGATATGCCGCCCGTGAAGTTGACGTGGTATCAGGGCCAGAATAAGCCGCAGATTTGGACCGACAAGGGCATTCCCCAGTGGCCGGATGGCGCGCTGTTCATCGGCGACAAAGGCATGGTGCTCTCGGATTATGGCAAGCATGTGTTGTTGCCGGAAGAGCAGTTCAAGGACTTCACGCCGCCCGCGCAGTCGATTCCGGAATCGCTGGGCCATCACAAGGAATGGATCCACGCGTGCAAGACGGGCGCGCCGACGACGTGCAACTTCGAGTATTCGGGCCGCCTCACGGAAGCGAATCACCTTGGCAACGTCGCGTACCGTGTCGGCAAGAAGATTGAGTGGGATCACGTCAATCTGAAGGCGACGAACGCGCCCGAAGCCGACAAGTTCATCAAGCGCGAGTATCGCGAGCCGTTCGTGTTCAAGGCGTAACGAGCAAAGAAAGTAATAAGACGGATCGGTCGGATATGGCCGATCCGTCTTATTTATTGTGACGGCATCTGCCCGGGCGGAAAGCAGGGACAGACCCGTCTCCGCTTCGCTGCGCTTGTGTCAGTCCCTGTTTTCCGCTGCTATTGACTCTTCCTTGGGTCAACCAATATGTTGCCTTAATTGCGATTCTCTGTGCTAGTTCAGGCGCTTCAGAACGTTGTCCCAATAGCGCTCGGGATACGCGGCGCTCGATGCGCGGAGATCGGCGGGGTATTGCTGCTCTTGCGCTTGCAGTGCTGCGATGCGCTCGGGCGTGGGCGGGTGTGATGAGAGGTATTTGAGCAGCCCGCCGCCCGATCCGCCTCCTTCCGAGGCGTTCATCTTCTCCATGAACGTTACCATCGCTTCAGGCTTGTAGCCCGCGCGGAACAGGAAGTCCATACCCATGCGGTCGGCTTCGTTTTCCTGGGTCCTGCTGAACTTCGATTCTCCAAGACTACCGACAATTTGTGCCATCAACTCGGCATTCGCCGAAGGGCTATCGCCGAGAATGAGGCTTGCGATAAGGCTGTAACCGTATTGCCGCGTCATGCTTTCGCCGTGGTGGTGCGCGGCGACGTGCGCGATCTCGTGTCCCATGACCGACGCGAGTTCCGCTTCGTTGGCGCAGAGTTTCATCAGGCCCGTGTAGATGTACATGTGTCCGCCGGGAAGCGCGAATGCATTGACGGTTTTCGGGTTGTCGATGACGGTGAACTTGTACGGCACATCGGTGCGTGGCGATTGCTTGGCGATCCGCGCGCCGATTTCACGCACATAGGCTTGAATGGCCGGGTCGTTCAGGATCTTCTCTTTCTTCTCGACTTCCTGGGAGATTTTGTCGCCGAGAGCGACTTCCTCTTGGGTCGAGAGCATGTTGAACTGCTCCCCGCCTTCAGGCGTGACGCACCCAGGCAGCGACACCAACAGCATTGCCAAAAGTCCCACGGAAAGACCGGCGCGTTGCAGCGTTTTCATACCAAGACCTCTCCTTTGGATAGCGTTCGCTTACTCGGTTTCAACGCCATGACGGCTGCGACCGTTGGCAGAAGCCAGAATCTCCTCCAAAGCGCCGAGCAGCGCGCTGGTTTCCGATTCGGTTCCGACGGTGATACGTAAGGCGTTCTCGAGTCTGCGAGCGTTGAAATACCGCACGAAGATGTTGTCTTCCTTCAGTTTCTCGAAGATCTCGCGGGCCGACGGCGTGCCAGCCCACTGCGCCAACACAAAATTGGACTGCGACGGCGTTACGTCGAATCCCATCTTGCAGAGCGAATCGATGAGACGCGCCCGCGTAGCCTTCACGCGTCCCAGCGTACTTTCAAAATAGGGTGCATCGCAAATCGCTTCCGTGCCCGCTGCCTGGGTGACGCCATTGACGTTGTAGGAGTCTTTGCCTTTCATCAATTCGTTGATGATTTCGGGCTGAGCCACGGCTACGCCAAGCCGGAGTCCCGCTAAGCTGTACGCCTTTGAGAACGTCCGCATCACGATGACGTTGTCGAACTGCTTGGGGAAATCCATGCAATTGTCGTCTGCGAAATCGACGTAGGCTTCGTCGATTACGACGATGCCCTGGAAGTGTTTGCAGAACCTCTCGACATCCGCGCGAGGCGCGCACACGCCGCTCGGCGCATTGGGCCTCGGCAGGAAGCAAAGCCGCGCGGGCGTGGTGAAGAACTCGTTCGTGAGTTGGAAGTCCTTGTCGAGATCCACCAGCTTGATCTTCGCGCCGTGTAGCAGCGCGAGCGTCTCGTAGAGCGTGTACGTGGGGTACGGTGACAACACGGTATCGCCGGGATCGACGAAGGTGCGCAAAGCGAGCGCCAGCAGCTCATCCATGCCATTCCCCGCGATCACCCACTCGGGGCCCGAATATCCGTAGCGATCGGCGCACGCGCGGCGCAGACGCGACGAAACGGGATCGGGGTATTTTCGAGCCGCTTCCGTCGTGTAGTTGCGAATAGCATCCAGCACGTTCGGGGAAGGCGGATAGGGATTCTCGTTGGTATTCAGCTTGATGACATTGGCGACGCCCGGCTGTTCGCCGGGCACGTAGCCTTGCACGTCTTTGAGAATTTCGCGGCCGTATTTCACTTTCGAATCTCCACCGCGCGGGCGTGCGCGTCCAGTTTTTCGGCAAGCGCCAATTGGATGATGTCGTCGGCAATCGCCGTCATGCGGGCCGGCGTAAACGAGATGACGCTCGTCACTTTGCGGAAGTCTTCTGCCGTCAACGGCGACGAGAAGCGCGCGCGGCGTCCTGTCGGCAAGATGTGGTTCGGGCCGGCGTAGTAATCGCCCACGGCCACCGAGGTTGCTCCACCGAGAATGGCGCAGCCTGCGTTCGCAATCGTATCGAACACGGCGCGCGGATCGCGCGTCTGAATCGACAGATGTTCCGGCGCGATCGTATTTGTGATGGCCGCAGCATCTGCGAGCGTGCGCACCACAAAGGCCCTGCCATTCGCGGAGAGCGATTTGCGAATGATGTCGGCGCGGGTCAGCGTCTTGAGGTGTTTCTCGATGGCGGCCTCGGTCTTTTCGACCATGACTTTCGACAAGCACACCAAGGTGGCGCAGGCGTCTTCATCGTGTTCGGCTTGCGCGAGTAATTCCATGGCAACTTGATCTGCGTCCGCGTCGTTATCGGCGATCACGACGACTTCTGAAGGACCGGCCTCTTTGTCGATATCGCAGATCGACGAGACCAAGCGCTTCGCGAGCGTCACGTAGATGTTGCCGGGCCCGGCGATCTTGAGCACCGGCGTTACGTGTTCGGTGCCATACGCCAATGCCGCGATGGCTTGTGCGCCGCCGATACGGTAGACGCGCGTTGCGCCGGCAATCCGCGCGGCAGCCAGCACCAACGGATGAATACTGCCTTCGAAGGAGGGCGGTGACACCATCACGATGTCGCGAACGCCCGCGACTCGCGCGGGAACGATGTTCATCAACACGGAAGACGGGTAAAACGCCGTGCCTCCAGGTACATACAATCCCACGCTTTCGATGGGAGTAATCCGCTGGCCAAGCACGCTGCCATCGTCAAGCGTTTCTTCCCACGACTGACGCAGATTCTTCTCGTGGAATGCAGACACGTTGTCGTGTGCGCGCTTCAATGCGTCGAGCGTCGCGCCCGGCACACGGCCTAATGCCGCATCGAGTTCCGCTTCGGAAACAAGGAACTGGTCAGGCGTCAGCTTGACCCGATCGAACTTCTCCGTGTACTCCGCGACGGCGGCATCGCCCCGGGAATGGATGTCGTCGAGCACCGCCTTCACGGCGGCAAGCTTTTGGGCTTCTTCCTGCGCCGCTTCTCCACCTTCGTCCTGGTTCGCGATGGCTTGGAGGGCTCTGTTCAATCCTGCGCCGTCAGTGATTTCAGTGACTCGCATGTCATACTCCCGGTTAGTCGTTGATGGGATACGTCTATCATACCCTTGATCCCGCGCTCCATGCGCACGGCCCGGCGCGAGACCCGCTTGGGGACTATCAGTCGCGAACGCGTTCGATGTCCGCTCCGAGGCTGGCCAAACGTTCTTCGATGCGCTCGTATCCGCGGTCGATATGATACACGCGCGCGATGGAGGTCTCTCCCTTGGAGGCAATCAAGCCCGCTATCACGAGGGCTGCGCTGGCTCGCAGGTCGGAGGCCATCACCGGTGCACCGCTCAGTTCGTTGACGCCGCGAATCACCGCCGTGTTGCCGTCCAGCTCGATGTTTGCTCCCATGCGCGTCAATTCGGCGACTTGCATGAAGCGGTTCTCGAATACCGACTCGCGTAACACGCTGGTCCCGTCGGCGATGCACATGAGCGCCATGATTTGCGCTTGCAGGTCCGTCGGGAAACCGGGGAAGGGTTGCGTCGTGACGTCTACGGCTTTGATACCGTTCTTTGCCGACACGTGAATCCGGCTGCCCAGAACCTCAAGCTCCGCACCCGCCTCGCGCAACTTTCCGATGAACGAAGACAGGTGGTCGGCGTTGGCGTTCAGTATGGTCACGTCGCCGCGCGTTGCCACCGCGGCAATCATGAATGTTCCTGCTTCGATGCGGTCTGGAATGACGACGTGTTCCGCGCCGCCAAGCGAGTCGACGCCGACGATGGTGATCATGTCCGTGCCCGCGCCGGAGATCTGCGCACCCATCGCGTTCAGAAACGCCGCCACATCCACAATCTCCGGTTCGCGCGCGACGTTGCTCAGGCGAGTGACGCCTTTGGCGCGCGTTGCCGCCATCATGAGATTCTCGGTCGCGCCGACGCTCGGGAAGTCGAGGGCAAAATCCACGCCTTTCAGAGCGCCTTCCGCGATGACGTAGCCTTCTTCGATGGTGATGGACGCGCCCAGGGCTTCAAGACCCTTGAGATGGATATCCACCGGCCGCGTTCCGATCGCGCAGCCTCCCGGCAGCGATACGCGGGCCTTGCCAAAGCGGGCGAGCAACGGACCCAGCACGAAGAACGAGGCCCGCATCTTGCGGACAAGATCGTATAAGGCCACCTGCGATTCGATGGTCGACGCGTCTATGGTCATGTAGCGGCCGGTAAACTCGATGCGCGCGCCAAAGGACGAGAGGAGCTTGTCCATGGTGAAGATGTCGTGCAGACAAGGGATGTTGTGAAGAGTACAAGCCTCTTCCGCGAGGATGCTCGCCGCCATCAATGGGAGGGCCGAGTTCTTTGCGCCGCGCACCTGCACTTGTCCCTTTAGCGGCCGGCCTCCGCGAATCAGAATCTTATCCACTCGTATGCCCTCTTCCTAGACTTGAACGGAACGATTTAAGCGATTAATCCATTTTGTGGACGTGTCGGTTCCCACGAAAAACGGGAGCAAAAACAAACGGCCCAAAGCGGACACAGCGAACGCTCTGGGCCGGTATACGCGATTCCGGTTGCTACTGTTGCGCGGGCGCTTCGGCCGGCGGAGCCGCGGGCGCTTCAGCCGGCGGAGCTGCGGGCGCTTCCGCAGGGGCTTCCTGCGCGGGCGTCGCGGCTGCCGGAGCAGGCGCTTCTGCCGGTGGCGTCGCAGGTGCGCTTTCCGCAGGGGCCGACGCATTGGACGCTGGCGTAGCACCGCCCAGACCCAGACTCTCGAGTCCCTGGAACGACCCCGGCTGCTGCTGTACAGGCGCGGTGGCGTTCTCGCCGCCGATGACCTGTTCCGGGGCGCTGCCGCGCGCGATGCGTGAACCGATGAGCGACAGACTCAGCGAGAACAGCATGAAGATCGCGGCCATGATGTAGGTCAGCTTCACCGGCAGACTCTTTCGTGCGCGAGGTCCAAACACGGTTTCGGAACCGGGGCCAACGCCAAAAGCGCCTGCGAAGCTCGTGCCTTTGCCTTTTTGGAGCAACACGATCACGATCAACCCGATGCAGGACGGGACGAACAGGATCAGGAGGAGAAACTGGAGAGTCTCCAACCGAAAAATGTAGTCGAACATGCCCTAGGAATCCTTCCTAACTTAAATGGACGCCTTGACGATCGCGGCGAAACTGTCCGCCTTGAGCGCCGCGCCGCCTACAAGCGACCCATCGACATCCGGCTTTGCCATCAGCTCGGCCGCGTTGTCCGGCTTTACACTTCCACCATATTGAATCCGCAACGCACTCGCAACGGCATCGCCAAATTGATCGCGGACCAGTCCGCGCACGAACGCGTGGGCTTCCTGGGCCTGCTCCGGCGTGGCGGTGACGCCCGTGCCGATGGCCCAAACCGGCTCATACGCGATCGACATGTTGGGGAAATTCTCTACGGCCAGACTCTGCAAACCGCAGGTGACCTGACGCGCGAGGACGTCTTCCATTTTGCCGCTTTCGCGCTCTTCAAGCGTCTCACCGATGCAGAACATGACTTTGAGGCCCGCGCTCAACGCGAACTTTAGCTTCTTGTTCAGGAAATCGTCGGTTTCGTTGAAGAACTGCCGCCGCTCGCTGTGGCCGATGATGGTCCACTGGCACCCGGCGTCGAGGAGCATCTGCGGCGAAAGCTCGCCGGTGTATGCCCCGCTTTCTTTGAGATAGCAGTTCTGGGCGCCAATCTGAACGTTCGAGCCTTTCAGCTCGTTGGCGACTGCCTGCAACGCCGTGAAGACCGGACATATGACAATGTCGACTCCGGCAACATCCGCCACCAGAGGCTTCAGCGCTTGCGCCGTTGCCACGGATTGGCCGATAAGGTGATTCATTTTCCAGTTGCCTGCTACTAATGGTTTCCTTGCCATGAGGTCCTTCCTTCCCGGTGCGGGCGCGGCATTTTCGCCGCAAAACTACTTCAAAACGGCTCCCAAAAATAGCACAATTCGCGTATCCGACGCAAATGTCAGAGCAATAGCGCCTTGAGCATCGCGCTTTGGGGCAGTTGGAGACCCCGATAGGGTACTTCCGGCAATCACTCCCATACTTCATCTCGCTTGATTCGCAATCGCGACGCACAACTCGGGCGTATTGCGGGTTTGAACAGGTTACCTTATACGGCTATCCTGAGAACTGCCGACGGGGGGCAACGAATCGCTTTGGCTCAAGCACGAATTGGTGTCGTCGAAACACCAAGGGAGCTAGATGTGTTCGTGATCAGTCTGTGCCGTCACGGAGGAATTCCAGTCGCCGCTCTGTGGCTCATCTGTTCTGCGTTTGCCGAAACCATACCCCTTGAACATCTCGACATGGAGTCTCGAAACGGGTTCAAGTTACTTAGCGGAATAGAAGGAAACCCTGTCCTCGGGGATATGCTGGGAGGACCCGAACGCGATATCGCGTGGGTGCGGAGCCTGTTTAGGCACAGTGATGCAGAGGAAGCCGTCCAATCCTCCACGAACGCTACCGATTCCAGTCAGTCTTTTGTAACCGTTGTCGACGGGTCGGGGAAGGAGGCTTTTCGCTTCACCGATCCTGGGTTACCGAGTTTCTCTTGGTCCAACTTCGTCACTTTAAATGGTCTGCCGCGCGCACTAACTCTCGCTACAATGTCACAGTTGAGGCGCTACGCATTCAGTTCAGACAACGTGAATGTCGAGGCTATTCCATTCCCCGAACGGGCGAATATCGTTGATGTGGGCCAGAGTGACAAGGGGCGTCAAAGTTATGTGGTGCTCATTAACGTAAATGCCGTTTGGACGGGGACGGGCCGTGACGAAACACTGCAATGGACTCGGTACGATCTCCCCGACTCGTTCTACTCGGCTTCGTTACGCCAAACATCGCTGAATTCTGAAAAGCCCGAGTACTATTTGCTCCTTTGCCGTGTCTGTGTCGATGTGGACGGAGATGGAACAGATGAAGTGCTTATACCCGGCCCGGATGCGCTGCACATTGGCCGGTGGAAACAAGAAAATACCCTTGCGTTCGAGCGCGTTCCGGTTCCCGAGGCGTGGCAGCCAAAGTCAGTTCGTTGGATGCAGTGGCACAACCCTTGGAAAGGAGAGACTGACCATATTCGCGCGAGTTCGAGAACGATAGCGCCGTACACCATTCTCGGCGGCGTGGGGCCCAATTCCTATCTCCCTGGCGGACTCTGCTTGAATCGTTCGTGCTCGCAGAAAGGGTATGACGTGTTGCCGCTCGTTGAGCATGACGGACAGTTGCAGTTTGATGAGGGCCGTATGCGCTATGTTCCTTCTGACTGTTTCGTGAACAAGAACCTTCCGTTAATGGATACCGCGGGCATGGAGTGGTTAAGCAAGTCATTTCGCGAGACCTGGTCCAGTGTGTTGATGAACGATGAGTCTACCTGGCGTATTGACATTGATGGAGACGGTCATCGCGATTACCTGCACATGGAGCCCCATTTTTCTTCGGCGGGACCGATGGCGGAAGTTGAGTATGCCATCGCCAATGCAACTACGAAGTGGGATACGGGTTCCAGTGAGACGGGCGAAATCCGCAAGTTTCGTCAATCGACGTGGCTGGAACCTAATAATGGCAGCCTTCTGGACTTTAATGGCGACGGGGCGCTGGATCTAATGTTCTGTGAACCGGAATTGAACGTGCTTGATATTGCTCAGTCCATAGAGGGCCCTGCGCCGGTGAAACTGAGATACACGATTTGGTTGTTTGATAAGGAGCGCCGGAGTTTTGACCCTTCCCGGAAATCCTCATTCATCATCACGAATATGTTTCACCCCACGGATGGCCGGCGCATGAGCATGTATGGGCCGCGGCGATGGACAGCGTGGGATGTCGATTTTGGCGACATGAACGGCGATGGACTTCCCGACGCGGTGTTCATGTTGAATAAGGACAAGCTGGGTCTGTGTATAAACGCCGGCGATCCGAATCGCCCCTTTGATCCCGAATCACTTATTTCGCTCGCGCTCGAACCGTTTGAGACGTACTTTGTGCCCGACACCGGGACTCGGAGCCTCGTGGTGTGTTTGCACCGCAAAGACGAGAGGCAGATTACCTTTTCAGTGGCGGCCTACGCGCCATGAGACCTTTTATCTACCTGTGTCTCATCTATGCTCTGGCGCTACCCCGGTGCTTCGCAGGGGAATTTGTGTCGGTCAGTCTCAACCCGCAGAAGTTGATGTGGGCTATGCCGGGCGCGCGCGTTTTGCTGAATCACGAATCCGTGCTTTTAGTAGATGGTCCGACGGTCGTTAAGTCCCTGCCGTTGCCCGAAACGTTTGGTAACGACGAGGTCGAGTCTTCTTGGGGATTCGTGCCAAGTCGAAACGAAGAACGGTCCCGATGGCTGGCTTGGGTCATGCCTGTGCCCGGCGTTTTGCGAATTCTCCGACTCTCTTCGGA
>JAIBAQ010000083.1 GCA_019695095.1 Candidatus Hydrogenedentota bacterium | reverse complement strand
GCATGGCAGGGATCTCCTGTGAAATTATTGAGCTAGGGAGCTACTACCGAACACAACCTACACAATGAATCCCTGGTGAGGGGAAAGAGTTGCAGGCTGGGGCCGATGGGTGCGATGGGGCAGATGGGACCTATGGGTCCTATGGGTCCTATGGGGCAGATGGGGCAGATGGGGCAGATGGGGCTGAAGCATGAAGTGATCGACGGGCAGGCTACGGTGCATTCTTCTTCGAGGAGTCCTGTAACCAATGAACCTTCAACCCGTATACCTTGCGCAACGATGATCGAAGGATTGGCAAATGTGGACGGGAGCGGCCAGGAGCTGGCAGGGGCCGCAGCCCGAGGCGACCTGAAGGCGTTTGAGTTGTGGTGCACCCGGCTTGAACGTCCGCTCTACGGGTATGCCTTTGGGATGGTCCGGAACGTCCACGACGCCGAGGACATCGTGCAGGAGACGTTGTTGCGCATGTACCGGCTGGCGCGGGAGCGCCGCCTGCGCGACGATGCGGGTTCAGCCCGGTCGCTCGCGTTTGGCATCGCCCACAACCTGGCCGTGGACACGTTCCGCAGGCGCCGCGGGGCGCAGCCCGTTTCCGAGGCACGCTCCCCCGAGGCATATCAGTCCGCCGAGGCATCGCTGGTGCGCGAGCAGGTCGAACGCGCAGTCGCGGAGTTGCCCGAGAAACAGCGGTCCGCGTGGATGTTGCGGACGTATGGCGAGCTCAGCTACGCGGAGATCGCCGTGGTTCTCGGGATCTCTCTGGAGGATGTGAAAGTGGGCATTCATAGGGCCCGCAAACGTCTGGCAACCCTTCTCGACCGGGATGGCCAGTATGTAGGAGAACGCAGCCATGGGATGTGATCTTGTGCGCGTCTCCGCATACCTCGACGGTGAACTGAGTGAAACGGAACGACGAACATTTGAAACGCATGTGCAGGGGTGTTCCGAATGCGAGGAGGAACTCCAGCGCCTGCGGAGGGTAGTTGCCATGTCAATCGCTTACGTCCCGCCGATGGATCTCCATGTGCGGGTGATGTCTCGAATTCGCCAGGAAGACGCCTCGTCGCGCAGCATTTCGTGGCGGCGTTACCGGCGCGTTGCATTGGTCGCGGCTGCGGTAGCGGTGCTGGTGGTGGGCCTTGGCTTTTGGTGGATGCGCGGCCCGAACCCGGCTACGTCCCTGCCCATGGTTGTTCATGCGCCGGATTCTGAGCTAAATAGGGATGGAGGCACGCCTGCGCCGAAAGAGTCTCAGCGGAGAGAAGTTGCTCAGGACACTTCGCAGCAGGAGAAATTCGCGGAAACGACAGCCTTACCCTTCAGACTCGTGGGTACGGTCGCGGGGGGCACGCCTCAGGCCATTTTGGTGTCCACCGAGACGAACAAGCAGGCGGTAGTCGGCATTGGAACGCAGATAGCGCCGGGTGTTGTGGTGAAGGAGATCCGGCAGGGCGAGGTTGTCCTCGACGATAATGGCACGGAAGTCACGCTCACCAAATCGGCCACGCTGACTACCGCGGGACCGAATCTTGCGGGCGTGTGGAAGGTGCAGGTGTCGCGAGACGGTGAGAAGACCGACGAGTTTGAGTTGGTTGCCTCTGTGAGCGGAACGGCGATCGAAATGAGGTCTACGGACAATCCCAAAGAGCCGCCGATATCTGGCACTTTGGCGGGTTTAAAGTTCAAGCTTGCACGTGTCACCGAGGACGAGGCCTTGGTTGTGGAGGGCACTGCTACCGAGGATGGACAGCACTTGACGGCAACTGCTGTTACTTCCGATCCGCGTGGGCAGGGCGAGCAAGTGACGTATGAGGTCAAGGGGGACAAGCTGGATTCGAAGACCGTACTCGCGGCAGTGGAACGCAAGATGCGCATGGGGGAAGTGAACGAGGAGTTGCGGAGCTTGTATCCGCCGTTCAGGGCCTATGCGGAAGCGAATGATCTTGCCATGCCAAATGCGCCCGCAGACTTGGCGCCCGATTACGCCGCTGATGTGTCCGGCTATGCGAGCACCCCGGATCGGCGGGTGACGTATCACGCGGGGCTTTCACTGGTGGACACCTCGATCCACAAGGAGCCCAGTTATAGCGGTACGCTGGATGAAGTTGCTGGGCAGATGATCGCGCACGAGCAGAAGCTGCGGCAGTTGTACGGTAATGACATACCGGTGGCGCCGGTTTTGCTGGAAGTGGCATATCCCCAGGAAAAGCTGATTGGGACAGTCACGGTCAACGGAATAGTCAGCGTGGTGGATGAGTCGAATGCCGAGCCGTCGAGTCGTGGGCCAATCGCCGCGCAGCGCGCCAGCGACCAGAACAACCTCAAGCAGCTTGGTTTGGTCGTCAAGATGTACCAAAATGAGCACAAGTACGAGTGCACGCCGCCGGGATGGTTGTCGGTGTATCCGGAGTACTTGACCGACCCGAACGTCCTGACGTCGCCCTGGGACCAGCCGGGCACGGCCTCGTACGACTACTTCTTCCCGGCACGTTCGCAAAAGGAGTTGCTGCAAGTCGCTGCGGAAGTTTCGGGAGACCCGAGATTAGTGGGTATAGACCTATCGAACGTCGAGAATCCCGCAACCATTGCCAAGCTTCAGTCAGAGGTTCCTCTCGCCGCGAACAAGCACGATATTCCCGGCGAAGCGGAAGCGCGTCGGAATGTCTTGTTCCTCGACGGGCACGTGGAGTGCGTAACCATGGACCAATGGGAGGAAAGAGTCGCGCCTTTCATCGGCAGATAGGGTAAACCTTCTGTTTCCCTTTTCCCTGGGAAGTCTGTGCGCCAGTCCCCCTGGCGCACGGACGTTTTTTGTGGAAGAGCAGGAGACCTCGTGAAGACGCAGAGAGCCGGCGGAAGCGTCGGTCCGGGAGCCGATCGAAGCGGAGCGAAGTCTGAGATTTTACACAATTTTGCAATATTTTAGCATTAATATTATTAAATAAATGCAGAAAGTTGGAACGCAACCGTGAATTCTCAGTACCTTCAATGGTACGCAGGGTTTACGTCACTCGCAGACGATAACGTTGCCTGAGACGAGGGCAACGGCGCGTTGAAAAAAATCGTGGGCATACCCCCATATTTTGTGTTGTACAAGCATAGACCTGTCAAAGACATACCACCGGTATGCACCAGATTGGAGCAATATTCCCGGTTTTTTTGAGGTGGAATTTGGGAACTTTAGGCAACTCGGGGGTATATAGCCGGTGTGGGTTGATGGTATCTTTGCGCCCTTTTGGGGTGTAGAAGGGCCGTATTTCCCTGGATGGAGGTGAAACCGGGGCGAGCGGGCCGGGTATTAGGAGGAGGCATTCCGCATGCGAATTGGAATGAAGACGTGAAGGAGAAGCGGTTGCCGGAGAATTTGCGAACGAGGGTTCGACGCCGGAAGGAGGACCCGATAATGCTGAGTCGACTCCAGGTGCAACGAGTCGCAAGGACGCAAGAGGGGTAGGCAGCATGCGTTATTCCAGCCGGGCGATAGTGGGGCTGGCTGCTCTCATCGTAACGTCGGTGGCGTTGGCCGAGCTGTACTCGATTCCCGCTGATCAGCTTGATCCTCAGAAGATTTACTGGGGAACAGCGAGTGGTTTCGAGAAGCCGTCTGAAGTACAATACGACGAGCTCATCAAGGAAACGCCCGAATACAAGGAATTGAAGAAGAAGAAGGTCGAGCGTGGGACGGGCAAGTACTGGATATTGATGAGCCAAGCCAGCGACCGAGTGGTGAAGGCGATTTCGCAGGTAGGCCAGGAAACCGAATACGACTTGATCGCAGCGCAGGGGTACTTAGGGGGACTCAAGCCGCCCATTCCCGCGGAAGACATCACCAAGCAGGTGCTTGAGGTCATGAATAAGTCCGCCAACGGCAATGGAAGCGGTAAAGGGCACAAGTCAGGATCGAAAGGCGACTGAGCGCGTGCAGTACAAAAAGCCAAACAGAGGCAAGGGGGCGTGTTTTCTGGCTGGTGTGGCCGTTTTGACGGTAGTGATGGCGGCTGGCTGTTACACACCGCGGACCATGGCTCCATCTCCGGAACCGTTGGATAAGAAACCGTCGACGATGAAGGGGAACGGCGGGCAGCAGGAACTTAGCGAAGCCAAGTACATGGTGGAGCATGGCGACTACACGGTCGTAATTCCGCGGCTGCTCCAGATTATTTCCAACTACCCGAATTCAAAATACTCATTGGAAGCGAGATATCTCTTGGCCGTCACGTATAAAGAGGTGAAGAGTTATCGCGACGCGATTGACGTTCTTAACGAGTACTTGCGGATTGCTCCCGAGGGGCCGCGCGCGAAGGAGTGCAAGAAGCTCGCGTCATCGCTCTCCGAGGAATATGAGCAGAAATACTGGACCGAGGAGAAGCTGGAAGCGCGAATCGACGAACTCAGCAAGGCACTGCAGAAGGATCCCCAGAGTGTTGACCTGCAGTTGGAGCTGGCGGATTTGCTGTGGAAGCGTGGCGATTACCAGAACGCAGGGACCATGTATGCGCGGGTTGCGCAGGAGCATCCGGAGAAGGCGAACGATCCGTTGCTGACTAGCCGGATCGAGATAATGCCATCGGGTCAGTACTTGGTGCTGACACCAGGAGAGGTGCAGCGGCGCGCGGTGGAGAAGCAGCCGCTTGTGGTAATAAATTTGGCGTCGTTCCGAAGCGGAGAGGATTTGTTCACGCGGCAACCCTTGTATTACAGCGTGACTGGCCAAGCCGTGAACCGAAGCGATAGTGTGTTGTACGGAGTACAGGTGATGGTAACCTTGTACGGCTTCGGCAATGTCGTGTATGACACGACCACGGCGAATATCGGTCGATTGAACCCCGGAGAGAGCCGTGCGTTTAGTGTGCGGTTCAGCAACTTCGACGATATTGAGAATGTATATCGTTACGAGGCGGTTGGTTCGTTCGAACGGTGAGAGAGGTACTGTGAGAGTAACAAAGCTGCTAGCCATGATGCTGCTGGCATCGGTGGTTGCGGGGGCAGGCGAAGCTCCACCGCCGACTGTGCCGGTAGCAGTCCCTGGGACTCCCATTCAGACGGGCGCGCCGCAGCAGGTGAGCGTGTCCGTAAAGATTGTGGAGTTTCAGGCCACCAAAGGCGTCGAGACCGGGATGAGCGCGTTTTTTGCCCGGAGAAACGAGGTGCGGCCTTACGGTCGCGTGTCGAGCGGAAACGGCGCGATCACGACGGCGGACTTGACCTTTCCGTTAAGTTCGGAAGGTGCAATCACGGTATTCCTTGACCGTTTGCGGTTGAATGAGGGGGACCTGGAAATCCTTCTTCAGGCGCTGGTCAACGAGAATAGGGCGCTTATCCTTTCGCGTCCGAAGGCGATGGTCATGGTGCGTTCGGGAACTCCGACGATTATCAAGACCGTGGAAGAAAATCCGTACGAATCGCCGACGGTTGTGGGAACCACGGTGGTAACCGCAACCAAATTCCGGCCCACGGGCGTAACGTTGACGGTACATGTGCCCGACGTGGTCGATGACGACCTAAACTGGAATACGACCCAGGATACGTACATCAACCTGAACCTGTTGGCTGAGGTAAAGGAGCTGGGCGAAGACATTATTGTGGCGCTGGACAACCGGATTGTGGGCGCCAGCCGTATCGCGGCACCTACGTTTGTGACGCGCAGCATCAACACGAGCGTATGGGTGCGTCATGGACAGGTGCTCATACTGGGTGGGCTTTTCCGTAATCGTAAGATCAAGAATCTCGACACGGTGCCTGGGCTTTCCAAGGTGGAAGAGTTTGCCACGGGACTCGCGAGCAAGGTGATTCCCGGCGATGTTGGCGGTACGCCGGTGACTTCGTCGCTGGGTAACCGCGAGTCGGAGGAGCAGCGCCGCGAGCTTGTGTTCTTCATCAAGGCAGAGACTTGGCGGCCGGCGTATACCGTGGCCGATGAGCAAGGCATCGATGGCGCGAGTCAAGAAGATGCCGAAGGCAAAGACGGAAAAGACAGAATGAAGCCGACGGAAGTGATCGGCGATGTTATCGGGGGCATCACGAGCATACCCCAAGGTATTGCCGAGGGTGTGACCGGCGAAAAGAGCGACGAGAAGACTAACGTCGAATCGCAGTTGGGAGGGCCGCCGAAGTGAAACACGCGGTCCATCTAGTTGCCGTCGCGGCAATGGTAGTATTCGCTGGAGCTTCGGCTTGGGCACAGGATCCTGCTCCTGCTCCTGCGCCGGCACCCGCTCCAGCCCCGGCTCCAGCACCGGCACCGCCACCAGAAGCGGCGCCCGCGCCTGCTCCTGCTCCAGCGCCTGCCCCAGAAGCGGCACCCGCTCCGGCGCCTGCGCCTGCGCCAGATGCCGCAGCAGCGGCACCGCCGCCACCGCCGCCGCCACCACTGCCACCACCTCCTCCTCCGGTGGTCCAGATTCCGCAGGTGCAGATACAGGTTTGGATCAGCCAGACGGATGAGAACGGAGCCCGCGATATCGGTTCTAACTTGAACTACACACGGTTCGTGCGCGGGGTTGAGCAGAGCGGATCGGTGGAGCGTGTGCGGACGCAGACGTTTTCGCCTTCCACGTCGACGTTCGATGCGACATTGCCCGCGCCGGACGGCAATCCGTATCCGGACAACGTGCGGCTGGCGCCCGAATCCAAGACGAAATGGACGTTGGGGAATTCGCTTTCCGCGGATGCGGCGCGACCGGGCGAGTATAACATCAACACGCGGCAAGGTGCCGGGCTTTCGTACAACATCATCGATTCGGATCGAGGTACGCTGGAAGGCATTTTGCGGGCTATCGAGAAGACCACGGACTCTGACTTGATTAGCAAGCCTGAACTGCTCGTCAGCAATGGACAGCAAGCCACGATCAAGGCGGGTGAAGAGATCCCGTTCCAGGGTGTGACACTGGCTCCGGTTACAAACGTTCCGATCCTGAACATCGATTGGCGTCAAATCGGCGTGAACATCGACATCAAGCCGACCATTTTGTCGCCGGAGTTGGTGCAGATCGACATCGCGCAATTGGAAGTAGTTGACAGGCTGAAGGCAACGCCCATTCAAGGGTTGCAGGTGCCGGTATTCTCGACGCGTTCGCAGAACGGGTCGGTCTTGGTGCCCAACACGCAGACGCTGGTGATTGGCGGTCTGTCAAGCCGTGTTGTGCGCAAAGCGGAGCGGCGCGTGCCGGTGATTGGAAGCCTTCCGTTTGTGGGCATTCCATTTCGCGGGCGCTCGAACGAGGCGTTTAACAGCCAATTGCTGATCTTCATCTCGCCGACGATTGTGAATCTGCGGGAAGACAAGAAGCCGATGGAAAGCGCGCTTAATTTCTGGAAAGAGGTTGAGTGGGCGAACCGCGAACGGATTCAGCAGGAAATCGATTTAATGGAGGAAGAGCTGTAGGCTCGTTTCCTCAGTTGAGTATGTTGGGGATTGTCCGTGGCGTGTCTCTTCATCGAGGCGCGCCACGGGTTGCATTTGAGCTACGCGCTTACGCATGATGCGTTATCCATGAAATCTATCCTTCGATTTATCCCTGCATATGTTGTTACGGGCGCCGCCTTGGGGTTGGCGTTTCCCGCTGCGCATCTATTTCCGCTTGCGTGGGTTGCGCTCGTTCCACTGTTCGTGTCGACGTGGCGATGCGGTGCGCGAGACAGCTTCAGACGTTTCTTCCTTGCTGGATTTCTGTTTTATCTGGTCATTCTCCATTGGCTCTTGACCAACGTGTATTGGGCCGGGGGATGGGCCGTGTGGGGATATGTCGCGTTGAGCGCGATCATGGCCCTTTACTGGGGGATCATTGGGTGGTCATGGGCACTGGTGCGTTCGCGTCTGCCTTGGGTTCCTCCGGTGCTTGTTCTGGTAGTCCTTTGGGTGGGCATGGAGCACGCACAGTCGTTTCTATTCACGGGATTCGGATGGGGCGCTTTGGGGTACTCGCAAGGGCCTGACCTCGCGTTGGCGCAGTGGGCCGCCATTGGAGGCGTGCCGCTGCTTTCCGGATTGCTCGTGGGGGTGAACGGGCTGCTTGCGGGGGTGATCGCCGATGGGACGCGCCGCGTGCCGCGAATCGCGTGCGCGATTTGTGTCGTTGCAGGCGCGCACGGGGCCGGCGCCATGATGCTTGCGCCCGCGGACTATGGCGAACAGACGTTCAACGTCGGCTTGATCCAATCGGATTTTCCGCTTGAGATGAAGTGGGACCCTGAGTACACCTCGGAGATGGTACGCAATGCCGCGGACAAGTCGCGCGTGCTTGCGGGCGAGGGGGACGTGGATCTGTTTGTGTGGCCCGAGAGCCTTGTGATGGACGACATTGAAACGCCGGGAATCTGGGAGCCTATCGAGTCGATGACTCGCGAGACAGGCGTGCCGTTGTTCACCGGCACCATGCGGACCAATGCGCAGACGCGAGGCGATCTGAATTCCAGTCAGCTGATAGCGCCAGACGGACAGATTAAGGCTACGTACGACAAGATTCACCTCGCTCCATTTGGAGAGTATGTGCCTTTCGGCAAGTACTTGCCGTTTATTAAGAAGGTCGTGCCGGCAATCGGTGAAGTGGAGGCGGGCACGGAATTGAAGACGATTGCCGTGGGCGAGCGCACCATGGGTCCGCTGATTTGTTTCGAGGTGTTGTTTCCGGCGATGGCTTCACGCCTTCGCGCGGAAGGGGCGGATTTTCTTGTGGTTATCACGAATCTGGCGTGGTTTGGCGCGAGCAGCGCATTGGACCAGGAGCTGGAGGTGGCGCGTATGCGCGCGATTGAGGCGCGTATGCCGCTTGTGCACGATGCGAACTCGGGCATTACGGGAGTCTTCGATCCTTACGGGCGTTTTGAGTTGGTGGATATCTACTTCGACGGTCATGGAAATGCGTATCGCTTCGAGCACCTTGAGCCGACGAACACGCGGATGGAGCGGTTGGGCGGTGTGTTGCCGGTATCGCATGCGGCGGAGCGGCCGGTTCCCTTCAGCGTGCTGGCCATTCCCAATGCGACACTCGTTGCGGGTATCGCATTGACCGTGCTTGCGGGGGTCTACCGCAGGCGCGACGCAGGGGCGCAGTAGCATGGCGCACAGCGAAGGACAGCTTTCGAAATTCATCGCCATCTTCGCGGGCGGGACCATGATTAGCCGCGTGCTGGGACTCGTGCGCGATTCGATGGTCAATGCCATGATTCCTGTTGGCCCGCGCGAGGCGTTTTTGGTGGCGTTTCGCCTGCCGAACACATTGCGGGACATTGTCGGGGAAGGAGCGTCGAACGCGGCCATCATTCCGGTGTTGTCCGAGGTCCACGAAAAGAAGTCCAAGGAAGAATTTCAGGCAGTCGTGTCGTCGGTGTTTGGCGGCATGATTGTGGTTCTGGCGTTGGTGACGGCGTTGGGCGTTTTGCTTGTGCCATGGATGTTGTCACAGCTTAATCACCTGGATGCCATCACGAGCGGAAAGACGTACTCACCCGAGGAGTTGAGTCATCTCGTATCGCTCGGACGCTGGACCTTCCCGTACATCTTCTTCATCGGTCTGGCCGTGTTCTCCATGGGGGTGCTTTTCACGGTGCGGCGATACTCGACGTCGTCGTGGGCGCCCGCGTTGTTGAATGTGGCGATGATCGGTTCGTGTTTGCTGTCGTACACCGGGACCATGACACCTGGATATGCGTTGGTGCTGGGCGTATGGATTGGCGGGATTGCGCAGGTAGCCGTGCAGCAGTATTCGATGGGCAAGCACACGGGCGTATGGATGCCCAGTTTTCGACTGAATCGGTCGGAGATCTACACGATTCTTGGGCTGATGGTGCCGGTTGCGATTGGTCAGGCGGCCGGGGAAGTAAACAAGATGGTGGACACGCTGTTTGCGTATAAGAGCGCGGAAGGCAGCGTGACCGCGTTGTATTCGGCGAACCGTCTCGTTCAGCTTCCGTTGTCGGTGTTTGGATTTGCGACGGCGGCGGCGGTGCTTCCGGCGGTGTCGCGCGCGGCGGCGCAACAGCGGCCCGATCAGATTCGCGCGTTGCTGATGCACGGGTTTCGCCAGACGTATTTTCTCATTACGCCTTCGATGATCGGATTGATTGTGCTGGGCGAGCCGATTGTGCGCTTGCTGTTTCAATACGGCAGGTTTACGGCAATCAATACGGAATGGACCACGAATGCGTTGATCATCTACGCGATGGGTCTGCTGGCGTTTGCGTGGGTGAAGGTGGCGGTGTCGGGATTTTACGCGGTGAAGGACACGCGGACGCCGGTGCTCATATCGTCGGGCAGCATGATTTTGAATATCGCGCTTTGTTTCCTGTTCGTCAAGCCATACGGATATAAAGGGCTGGCAGCGGCAACGACATTCTCTTACTTTGTGAATTTCGGAGTGCTGTACATATTGCTGTGCCAGCGCTACAAGGCCCTGTGGGACGCGAAGTTTATCAGCGGGCTAATTCGGATGAGTCTCGCGACGGCAGCCATGGGTGCGCTGGCGTACGGCGCGTATGTGCGATTGAGATTTGTGGTTCCTGAGACTGCGTTTGCAGGCTATGGGGACACGATCTCGGGTGTGGTGGGCAACTCCACGGCGATGTTCCTGGAGGTATTGGCTGCGCGCGCGGTGGTGGTGTTGGTGCCGATGCTGATCGCGGTGCTTTCGTATTTGCTGTTGAGCAAGTTTTTTGGCGTGGACGAATTCGAGAGTTTCTTGAGGTTGCTCCGGCGAAAGAAGGAAGCGAAAGCCAAGGCGAAATAGCCCGGATTTCTCACGAACACACAGGAACTTTCTCGTAGCCAGTGTGTTCGCGAGAATCCCTCATGGCATAGCCTTAACGAGTCTTAAAGCGGAGTTGGGGAGTCGCCCTCAATTGCCTGCAGGCAGATCCTCTTTCGTGATCGTGCCGTCTTTGTTGGTGTCGAACTTGTCGAACGCTTCTTTTGGGTAACCGGGTTTGGCGGTTTGCGCTTCTTCGAGCGTCACCTTGCCGTCGCCGTTGGAATCGGCGGCTTGAAGTTTCTGAATGGCGTTCTCTCGCGGTGCCGTGTCGCCCTTGCCGGGTTTGCCGCCTTGCTGGCGATCTTCCATTGACAGAACGCCGTCCTTGTTCGTGTCGAGTTGGTTGAAGCGCTCTTGCGTCATGTCCGTGGCGACTTTCTTCATTTCATCGTAGGTGACCTTCCCATTCATGTCGGAATCGGCACGTTTCGCGAGTTGCATGACGGATTCACCCTTGGGACCCGCTGCCGGTCCGTTGCCGGGCTTTGGGGTTTCGTCGGGAGTAATGACGCCGTCGGCATTCCTGTCCATGCGCGAGAATTGATCTTGCGTCATGTCGGGAACGACGATTTTTGCCTCGTCGTAGGTAACCTCGCCATTCTTGTCTGCGTCGGCTTGCTTGAACTTTTCATTGGCGCTGGGCGCCGGAGTCGAAGACGCTGCGACCGGAGAAGGAGGCGAGGGAGGTGCAGCCGTGGCCACCTCTTCCTTGGTTAGAAAGCCGTCCGCATTGGCATCGAGCTTCTTGAAACGCTGCTCGGGAAAGTTCGGCGCTTTTGCAGTGATTTCTTCCAGAGTGACTTTTCCGTCCTGATTGGCGTCAGCCGCCATGAGTTTTGCGCCAGGCGCTTGCGCGGGCGGGTGCGCAGCAGCGAGCTCCTCTTTCGTTATCGCGCCGTCGGCATTCTTGTCTACCTTGTCGAAACGTTCCTTTGTAAACTTTGGCGCGGCACTAGAGACTTCGTCGAACGTGAGCTTGCCGTCGTTGTCTGCATCGGCGCGCTCGAAGAGCCCCGGTTTGTTTGCGGACCTCTTGTTTGCGTTGGCGTCCGGTGAGGGAGTGCCGTCAGTTGTTTTCGCCGCGCGCTTTTTGGGCATTTCGTCACGCGTCAGGAAACCGTCGGCGTTAGCATCGAGTGTCTTAAAACGTTCTTCCGTGAACTTTGGGGAATGCGCTTTTGCCTCATCGTACGAGAGTTTTCCGTCGCCGTTGGTGTCGGCGGCCATCCCTTTGGCTTTGGGGGCAGTATCGTCTGCGTAAGCGGGCGCCACGAGGGCGCAGACAAGTAGGGTGGCGAGCGCCCCAATCGTGAAGTGTCGCATGGTTAATTCTCCTGAGTTGGTTCTGGTGCTGAAAGATAGAACACGGCAAGCGGAGAGAGGTTCCGTGACGGAGACAAGAGTGCGAGAAGTTGACATGCGAGGCGGGGCGTGATATACATATACTTAGTATGTGTATAGTGGTAATCGAGGGGGTGCATCAATGGATGAGTCGAAGAAGCGAATTCTGGACCGGTTGAATCGGATTGAGGGACAGGTTCGGGGAATCCGGGGGATGGTCGAGCAAGAACGCGGCTGCTACGACATCGTGAAGCAAGTGGCGGCGGTGAATGGGGCGCTAAGGTCCTTGGGCTTGCTGGTGCTTGAGCATCACTTATCGGACTGTGTGTCGGACACGCTTGAAGGCCGAATGCAGAGCGAAGAATTGAAGCAACGATTGATGGATTTGTTCGGGCGATTGAGTAGTTGAGCGAAGCGAGTTCGGAATAGAGCGTTGGGGGCCGGAAGGCCTGCCACGATGACAATAGGGAGTGAGATTGAGCATGTCGAAGCGAGTCGTAGTTGTTGGCGGTGTGGCTGGAGGCATGAGTTGCGCGGCGCGCATAAAGCGATTGGATGATCGCGCCGAAGTGACCGTGTATGAGAAGGGGAACGACGTTTCGTTCGCCAATTGCGGGATGCCGTATTACATCGGCGGGACGATTGCCGATCGTGGGTCGATGCTCGTGCAGGGTCTGGCGAGCTTGCAGGGGCGGTATGGCCTGGATATTCGCGTGCGGCATGAGGTGACTCGCATCGACCGCGATGAGAAGACGGTTGAGGTAAAGAACCTCGACACGGGCGCGGTGCTGAGTACGCCGTACGACGTATTGGTATTGTCGCCTGGGGCTGCGCCGTTTCGTCCGCCGATTCCGGGCGCGGATAGCCCGAAGGCGTTTGTGCTGAACGATCTGAGCGATATGGATCGGATTGCGCAAGCGGTCAGCGGCGCGAAACACGCGTGCGTGATTGGTGCGGGTTTCATCGGGTTGGAGCTTGTGGAGAATCTGCGTCATCGGGGGCTGGACGTGTCGCTGGTGGAAATGTTGGACCACGTGATGCCGCGGATGGACGCGGAAATGACGCAACCATTGTTGCAGGAACTGCAATTGCACGGGGTCAACGTGTATCTGGAGGAGACAGCGCAGGCGATCGAGGACGGTCGCGTGGTTCTTAAAAGTGGCAAACGGATCGAGAGCGATTTCGTGTGTTTGTGCGTGGGTGTGCGGCCCACGTCGAAACTGGCGCAGGACGCGGGGCTGGATGTGAATGAGCGCGGCTATATTCGCGTGAATGCGCAACAGCAGACGAGTGATCCGAGCATTTATGCCGTGGGTGATGTCGTTGAGGTGACGGACTGGGTTGATGGGAAGCCGACGGCGATAGCGTTGGCAGGGCCGGCGAACCGTCAGGGGCGAATTGCGGCGGACGTGATTTGCGGACGGGATACGGCGTATCGCGGCTCGCAGGGCACGGGCATCGTGAAGGTGTTTAATTTGGCCGCGGCGCAGACAGGGCAGACCGAGCAACAGTTGAAGGCGGGAAAGACGGTATATCGCCGCGTGTATGTGCATCCGATGCAGCATCCGCGGTATTACCCTGGCGCGCAACCCGTAAGCACGAAGGTGCTGTTCGCGCCGGATGGCAAGATTCTGGGGGCGCAGGTAGTCGGCACGGAAGGCGTGGACGTGATGATCAATGCGCTGGCGATGGCGCAGCGCAGCGGGATGAGTGTCGAGGATTTGGAGCACGCGGAGCTGGCGTATTCGCCGCAGTGGGGCGGGGCCAAGCATGGCGTAAACATGGTGGGTTTCGTGGCGTCGAACGTGTTGAAGGGTGACGTTGAGTTGGTTGAGGCGGATGATGCGCCCAAGGACCTGCTGTGGCTGGACGTTCGTGAGCCCGCCGAGGCGGAGGCGGGAGCCATCCCGGGCGCGATGCTTATTTCGGTGGACCAGTTGCGGTCGCGCGTGAACGAGCTTCCAAAAGATCGGGAGATTGGCGTGTACTGCGCGGTGGGTTTGCGCGGATACATCGCCTGCCGGTTTTTGAAGCAGCACGGATTCCGGGCGCGCAATTTGAACGGCGGTTTCCGTACGTGGGCGTGGTATCACCGTAAACCCGCGGCGACCGTGCAAAAAGCCGAACCGAAGCCTCCCGCCAGTCCGCAGTCGGCGAACCTCGAGTCCGCGGGGAAGAAGACGGAGTTGGATGTGACTGGCATGCAATGTCCCGGACCTATCGTGAAGGTGAAAGAGGCGATCGAGAACATGTCCGTTGGTGACATTCTTGAGGTGACGGCGACGGACGCGGGGTTTGCGTACGATATGCCCGCATGGTGTAAATCGACGGGGCATGAATTGATCGCCGTCAGGCCCGAGGGTAACCGGTACGTGGTTGACGTGAAGAAGCGGGCCGTTGCCGCGCCGAGTTCATGCGCGGCTCCGAGTCATGCGGCGAATCGGAGCGGGAAGACGCTCGTTGTGTTCTCGGGCGATTTGGATCGTGCCATGGCATCGTTTGTGATTGCGAACGGAGCGGCGGCGATGGGCAGCGAGGTGACCATGTTCTTCACCTTCTGGGGACTGAACGTCCTTCGGAAGGAGCAGGCCCCGCCGGTGAAGAAGGGGCTGTTGGACCGGATGTTCGGGATGATGATGCCGCGGGGCGCAGAGCGGTTGCGCTTGTCGCAAATGAACATGGGCGGCATGGGTACCAAGATGATGAAGTATGTGATGAAGCAGAAGAACGTGATGTCGTTGCCTGAATTGATTGCGTCGGCTAAGAAGGCCGGCGTACGGATGGTGGCTTGTTCGATGTCGTTGGACGTGATGGGCCTCAAGCAAGAGGAACTTGTCGACGGCGTGGAAATCGGCGGTGTGGGTATGTATCTCGGCCAGGCTGAGAGGGCTGGAGTGAATTTGTTCGTGTAGGCTGCAAGGTGAAGGCGTTGGGTTCGCATGGGCGGCAGGGACAGCCGTGGAAGGGCCAGGGATGGCCAGAGACCTGCGATCGTAAGAGTGGCTGGGTCAGGGACCCCGCCACAACTGGGGGACAGCCATGATGGCCAAGGATGGCCGGGACTGTGAGTCAGCGAAGATAATTACTTGACGGGGACGGGGCATCCGGTTATCGTAGTTGCATTAACCTGTTGAAGAAGGGAGATGCGGCGGATGCGCTGGCTACGGTGGTTTGTATTTGGAGTTGCTGCGTTGCTGGTGTTGCCGAGCTGCCAGACCGTGAGCGCGGTCAACGATTTGGCGAATGCCATTGTTGGCACGGCCTTGAAGACGGCTGAGAAGGCGCTGAACGCAGAGACCTACAAGAACGCCAACTCTTCCACGACGGCAAAGCAGGACATCAAGGCCTACAAGACGTGGGCACAGCGGTATGCGAGCCAGTATTCGAATCAGGGGAACGTGAAATCGTCAACGAAGTCCACGCGTTCGGCCGCCAGAGAGGCGGCGCGGGCCGAGCGCAAGCGCAAGCGGGATGTGGCGTATACGCGGTACGGGGTAGAAGTAGATAAACCCGAGAAGAAGCGAAAAAAACGCAGCCACGCGCCGACGAATCCGTATTGGCAAGAGTAGCTTCTTGCCCGCCTAACGTTATTCCAACCCGTACTTCTTGATCTTGTACTGCAAGGTCGTGCGCTTAATGCCGAGGTGATCGGCGGCCTTCGTCTTATTCCACCGGAAACGCTGCAGGGCAGCGGCAATCATTTCGCTTTCGAGTTGGTCGGTGCGCTCGATAAGCGAGGCCGAATCGGGGGCGGGCACGAATACGGGCGCAGGTTCCTCCCGGATGGAGAGCATGTCTTCGGGGATTTCTCCGAGCGTGATGGTTGCGCCTTCCGCCAGTACGACCGCGCGTTCGAGGATGTTTTCCAGCTCGCGAACATTGCCCGGCCACGGATATTGCATGAAGAAGGTCATGACTTCGTCTTCGACGCCGACGACGTTCTTGCCGGTTTCCTGGCTGAATCTGCGGAGGAAATGGTCCACGAGTGCGGGGATATCGTCTATGCGGTTCTTGAGCGCTTCGACGCGGATGGAGAAGACGTTCAGCCGGTAATAGAAGTCTTCGCGGAAGGTGCCCGCCTTGATGGCTTCGCGCAGGTCGCGGTTGGTGGCCGCGACGATACGGACATCGACTTTGACGGGGACTGTGCCGCCGACGCGTTCGAATTCGCCTTCCTGCAACACACGCAACAGCTTTGTCTGGATGTTCGGGTCGATTTCGCCGACTTCGTCCAGGAAGAGCGTGCCGGTGTGTGCACGTTCAAAACGGCCGGCGCGTTGGCCGACGGCCCCGGTGAATGCGCCGCGTTCGTGACCGAATAACTCGCTTTCGAGCACCCCGGGGGCGAGGGCGGCGCAGTTCAGCGCGACGAAAGGGCGCTCCTTGCGGGGGCTGGCGTCGTGGATGGCGCGCGCGACGAGTTCTTTGCCGGTCCCGCTGGGTCCGGTGATGAGGACCGAACTGCGGCTGGCGCCAATCTTCTGAATCATCTTCAGGAGATGCTTCGTTTCCGCGCTGTCGCCAACCATCTTGCGGTCGCCGGAGTCGATGATGCGTCGGCCCTCGAGGGGGCGGGTAGTCGCGCGGGATTCGCCGACGATCTTGTCGACTTTAAGCTCGATTTCATCCATGCGGAAAGGCTTTTGGATGAAGTCGCGCGCCCCCATACGCATGGCGTCGACGGCGGTCTCGATGGTGGCGTATGCCGTGACGAGAATGACGGGGCTTTCGATGGTGGCTGCGCGTGCCGCGCGAAGAACGGCAAGGCCGTCCTTGCCAGGCATCTTCAGATCGGTGATGACGACGTCAAAGGCCTGGTCCTGCAAGAGTTGGATAGCCTTTTCGCCGTTGGAAACGGCGGTAACGTCGAAACCTCTATCCTTGAAGATACCTTCTAGGAAGTGCCGCATGCCAGGTTCGTCGTCTACGACGAGCATGCGCCGAGCGGAATCCTGTTTCTCCACACCTAACCTCGCTATATCAATCACCCCGACCCCATCTGACTGTACCACTAAGACTTGTATGCGTCAAACGGGAGTGTGTGTGGGTGGTGGGGAAAAGGGACCGATGGGACCCATGGGACCCATGAGACCCATGAGCTGATGAGACCTGAGACCCACAGGCCTTGAGGAAAGGGAACTGGGCAAGACTAGTCGCCAAAGAGCTTTTTGAAATCGTCAACGCTTGGAGTGGCCTGGTCGGAGGCGCCGAAGAGATTCTCGAATGCGTTGCGGGCGGAGGCGGATGAGTCTTTGGCGTCGGCGGACGCGCCAGTTTGTTTGAACTCGAAGTCGTCGCAGAAGTTCGCGCCGGATTTGTCGCCGACCCAGTCCGTCGTGGGGATGGCGCATTGGTTATGTTTGGCGGGCTCGTAGAATCGGCAATTGAGGCAGCAGTGGAGGTATGCGGAGCAGCCTTCGCAGTATTCTTTGACGCCGGGGACCTTGGTTTCGCTGATCCATTCGCGGCCGCATTTGTGGCAACGTCGCATAGGTACCTCATTGGAGTTAGTTCGCGGATATGATGCCGGTTGGGTGATGCCGAAGTCTACGGGGAGGACGGGGGAGAATTTTGGATTTTGGAGTGAAGAATGTTTGTATTTGGGTTTGGCTGCGGGTAGTGTCGTTGGAGTTTGACCGAGACAGGGTGTAGGGATTTCTTTTGGGGGACGTAGAACTATGCACGGTTGGGTGACGCTCAACGCGTTGATCATGGTGGTCTACATCATTGGCATCGTCGCCATTGGTAGCATGTTCGCGCGCAGGCAGAAGACGACTTCGGATTTTTTTCTTGCGGGACGTTCATTCAAGTGGCTGCCGATCGCGTTGTCGGTAATCGCGTCGGATCTGAGCGCTGTGAGTTACATGGGCGCGCCCGCCATGGCGTTCCAGCACGATCTCCGGTATGCGTTAAGCATCATCATCTTCCCCGTCGCGGTGCTATTTGCCGTGTCTGTGGTCGTACAGGTGTTCTACCGGCTGAAGGTATTTACGGCGTACGAGTACCTGGAACGCCGGTTTGACGTGAGCGTGCGTTCCTTGGCGGCGGCATTGTTCCTGCTGAATCGAGGCGGTTGGCTGGCGTGCGTGATCTATACGCCCGCGCTCGCGTTGTCGGTGGTGACCGGGGCAAACCTGGTGTTCTGCATTCTGATGATGGGATTGCTTACGACGCTGTACACCATGCTCGGGGGAATCGAGGCGGTGATCTGGTGTGATGTGATCCACTTCTGCGTGCTGACGTTTGGGATTATTGTGGCGTTGTCCTTCGTGCTGTACGACTTTGGCGGAGACTTCTCGACAATCTGGGGGATTGCCGCGGTACATGGCAAGACGCGGATGGCAAGCTTCGATTGGAGTCTGAGCGCGGAGTTTACCGTGTGGGGACTCATTGCGATGAGCCTCGTGAACAATGTGTCTTCGTATGGCGTGGACCAGGTGATCGTGCAGCGGTATTTCACGGCCAAATCGATGACGCACCTTATCAAGAGCGCGGTGGGCCAGTCGATCCTGGTGGTCCCTGTCACGCTGGCGCTGTACCTGGTAGGGACGATGCTCTTCGCGTATTACCAGCAGCACCCCATCATGATGATGTCATTGTTGAGCCTGGATCCTTCGGATTCCGTGAAAGCGATGAACCGCGTGTTGCCGCATTTCATCACGTATGGGATGCCGGTTGGGGTTTCGGGATTGCTGATCGCGGGGATTATCGCGGCAACGATGGGTAGCTTCAGTTCGGGGCTGAATTCCGTGGCGACGGTCGTAGTGATGGACTTCTATAAGCGCTTCCTGCATAAGCCGTGGAAGACAGATGAGCACTATCTTCGCGCGGGGCGCGTGGGGACTTTGATCTTGGGATTCGGGGCCACGGGGGCCGCGTTCTATGTGGGAAGTCTTGGGACCATTCTGGAAATGACGGGGAAGATCACCAGTTTTCTGGTGGGGCCTGTCGTAGCGATGTTTCTGTTGGGGGTGTTGAGCAAGCGCGCCAATTCGGTGGGTGTATTGATGGGTACCGTAGCGGGATTGGCGGTCGTGGTTTCGGTAGGAGCGCGCGTGTCTTGGCTGTGGTGGGGAATAGTCGGGTTGGTGGTGAGTATGGTGATGGGATACGTGTTAAGTGTGGTGTGGGAGGTGTTGAGGAAGTCCACCGCAAGCACCTAGAAGAACCCAGTGGATCTGATCGAACTGGTTGCGTGTTGGAATAGACATTGACGGAGAAGGTGTGGGGGCACATGCGAAGTGTCTTCAGTAGTCTCGCGGTGATTCTGAGTATGGCATGTTTGAATGCCCAGGCAGAATCGTGGCGCGGCGTGCACGTGATGGCGTGGGGGCCGGCGGGCGGTGACGAGGGGCTGCCGGTGTTGAAGCGGGCCATTAATGACGTGCTGGTTCCTCTCGGTGTGAATACGATCGTGTATGAGGTGGGATACAACTTCGAATTCGAGTCGCATCCGGACATGCGGTTCGACAAGGCGATGTCGAAAGCGGGCGCGCGCGATTTGGCCCAGTTTTGCAGGGAACGGAAGATCCGGTTGATACCGCAGTTCAACTGCCTTGGGCACCAGTCGTGGGTTAAAGGGGCCATGATCTTTCCGTTGATGGCGAAGCACCCGGAGTTTGAGGAGGTGCCCGATTTCTCCGAAGAGAAACGAGCGATGACTCTGAAGAATTGGTGTCCGTTGCATCCGGATGTATATCCGATCGTGAATGATCTTCTGGACGAACTGATAGACACATTCGGATCGGATGCCATTCACGTAGGTATGGACGAGGTGCTGGTGTTTGCGAGTCCGAAGTGCCCACGGTGTGCAGGCAAGGATCCGGCGGAGTTGTTTGCGCACGCGGTGAACGGGCTTCACAAGCACTTGGTGGGCGAGCGGAAGCTGACGATGATGATGTGGGGCGACCGGTTGCTGGACAAGAGCGATCCCAATTCCGGGGATGGCTGGGAGGCCAGCGACAAGGGGACGGCGCCCGCGATCGACATGATCCCCAAGGACATTGTGATTTGCGACTGGCATTACTCGTTGCAGGAGGACTATCCCTGGGTGCGATTGTTTCAGGAGAAAGGTTTCCGTGTGTGGCCGTCGAGTTGGAAGAATTCGGAAGCGGCGTTGGCGTTCCTGAAGTGCGCGTATCGCGCACCGTCGGAGAAGATGATGGGGTATTTGGCGACTTCGTGGGTCATCCGAAGTGGAGACTTCGCACAGGCTTTGTTGGGTGAGGGGGAGCCTGAGGCGCTGAAGGACCGGGCGCAACCCGCGGCTGACTCGGCGAAAGCGTGTCTGAGGTGGATGCAGGAGAACGCGAAATAAGCTCTTTCTGACTCATGACTTCCGTGGACTGCTGCCGTGATGAAATGGAAAGACCGCGAGGGATGTTTCGAGAGGTGAAGGGCTGACATTCCTGCCTGCGACGGTTGTCATGGCATGTGGACGGAAGGGGAATGATTATGAAGAGAGCCTTACTCCTAAAACGCGCTTCGTGTCTAGCAGTGGCGTCCGTATTGGCAATTGGCACTTCCTGCACTCCGCAAGGGACTATCGAGATCGGGCCTGTTCGCGTGACTCAGGCAATAGGTGAGTCGACTATCCTTCAGAGCATCTTCCTGCCCAAGGATGGAGCCCCTATCGTATGGTCGGACGACTTCTGCGATATGCCATCCGAACAGGAATTGCAGGATGAGGTTCTGAATGTTGGGGGAATTGACCTTTCGGGATTTGTGCGACTGAGCGCGTTGAATCTGATTAACGCGCATCTCGTCGCGACGAGCGGCGACTTCAATTTCATGACTTCGATTACGGTGCGATTCATCCCGAAACCTAGCGCGGGCGATCCGGTCGTGTTGGGGACGGCAAGCAATGCGGGTGGTTTGGGTACGGAGATTACTTTGACACCGCCGGAACCGGTGGATTTTCTTGAGTTGATACGGGCGAACGACGAGAGCGATTCCCTGATATGCCCGAAACTTGAGTACACGGTAAGCTATAGCGGTCCCCCGACGTCTGACGTGGCCTACCGAGCCGAAGTGACGGTGGATGGATACGTGGAAGTGGGTCAAGTCTAGAAAGCCCTGTTGGTGACCGCTCCCTTGCCCCTATGTTCTTAGACAGTTCACTAATTTGTAGTTGAGGCCGAACGGGCGGACGCGTATGCTTTTGACGGCAGGGTATTGTTCAAGAGGGTACGCGAAGTGCAACAAGCGTTCTTGGTATGCCGCTCGGCGCGGGGAGACATCCGCCGGATACCCGTTGGCGCGAGTATTACCGTGGGCCGGTCGATCGATTGCGGGTGTGTGATTGACGATGCGGCGGCATCGCGGCGTCATGTGCGCATCAGTTATTACAAAGGGGTCTACCGTTGGAAGGACCTCGGCAGTACAAACGGGACGTTGTACAACGGCGTCGAGTTGGGCGAGGGGGAGCTCAAGCACGGGGATAAGCTGCAAATCGGCGAAGCGGTCATCGAATTCGAAGTCAAGTCGGGAGGGGACGAAGAAGGGCTGGGTTCGACCACGATGATCCAGGAATCGATGGTCGACTGGAAAGACAGCGGGGCGCATCCGACGAAGGAAGATCGTTCCGAGAAGCTGTTGCGCGCCGTGTATTCGGTGATGAGCGAGATCGCCTCCAACTACGAGCTCTGTCCGTTGGTAGACCGCATCCTGGAAACGACGATCAAGGCCGTGGATGCGCAGCGGGGGGTCATCGTCTTCGCCGAAGAAGACGTGGAAGGACTGCTGCCGTGCCCGGAGTGCAAGAAATTCCACGCGATTGAGAATGGAAGGCTGAAGCACGTCAGGGACAAGGACTTTCGCATCAGCAGTACCGTGGCGCACCGTGTGCTTACGCAAGGAGAGAGTCTGCTCATTCAGGATACGGGCGGCCCAGGCGAAGTGAACCCTTCCGAGAGCATCGTATCGCTGCATTTGCGATCCATCATTTGTGCGCCGCTTCGGGGCAAGTTCGGAATTCTTGGGATTCTGTACATGGACACGGACCGCGCGAATCAGCAGTACACGCATGAAGACATGCTGCTTTCGACGGCCGTCGGGAATAGCGCGGGGCTCGCACTGGAGAACGCGCGGATGCACAGTCAGATTCTGGATAAGTACCGGACGGACCAGGAAATCGAGCATGCGTGGGCGATACAAGATGGGTTCCTGGTTCATGCTTGGCCGGAGGACGACAAGCGGTTTTCGGTGTATGGGGAGATGCGTCCGGCGAAAACGGTCGGCGGAGATTTTTATGATTTCGTGAGGCCGGATGCGGACCACGTGGGGATACTCATTGGCGATGTCAGCGGGAAGGGTGTGCCTGCGGCGTTGACGATGGCGCAGTTGCTGGCGGAGTTCCGGCTATGCGCCAAGGAGGAGACATCGCCAACAAAGGTGCTGAGGATGCTCAACGAAGGGCTGGTGGACCGGAGCCGGTTTGGGACCTTCTGTACGCTGGCGTACCTGGTGATCGACCTGAGAAACGGGACCGTGCGGTGCTGCAATGCGGGTCACCATCCGGCATTGGCAATTGGAAGGGGCAGCGTGCGGGTGTTTGCGGGCGCCAGCGGCCCGCCTGTAGGCGTGTTGTTGGAGGCGGACTGGACCGATAGTGAGCACCAGTTGTCACCCGGAGAATCGGTGCTTCTGTACACGGACGGAATTCTGGAAGCGCGCGCCAATTCGACGGTGGACAAGGACGGCGCGTTGGAAGAGTTTGGCATGGAGAAACTGCGCGAAGTTGTGCACAATCAAGGCGCGTCGCCGAAGTCGTTGGTGGAACGCGTGCACATGGCGGTTTTGGAGTATTGCGAGCCCGACGGTCCGCATGACGATTGCACGATGATTGCGTTAAAGTATGAGGGGTGACCGGTTGCGCGTAAGAACGCCGAGGAAGGCAGATGGGTAGCGCCGCTCGAAAGCCGGTATTGCAGGGCGACCCCGTGGTGCATTCCTCAACACCCGGAGTAGGTGAGCGCGTGGAACGTGAGGACATCCGAATCGAGTTGGCATCGGACCCGAAGCTGCTACGGTCCGTGCGGGCGTTGGTGCGGACGTATTTACTGTCAGCGGACGTGGATTCGGAGAGGGCGTCGGAAATCGTGCTGGGCGTGGACGAGGCATGCACAAACGTTATCCGGCATTCGTACGGAGGGCGCCCGGACGGCAGGCTGCAGTTGTCGATGCAATGTACCGATGAGGCCATCGTATTTCGGTTGTGCGACAGCGGCGATCCGGTATCGCTGGAGCGTTGCGCGCGCCGCGAGATGAGCACCGTGGACGAGATCGCGCGGGATGGCGGCGGCCTTGGCGTTCAGTTGATGTATCGCGTGTTCGACAGTGTGAATTACAGTCCTGGTTTAGAAACAGGAAACTGCGTGACGTTGCGAGTCCAGCGCGCGTCGACGCGAGCAAAATGCGGTGACCATGGAGCTTGAGATACACCAGACGGAAGAAGGCGGGAAATCGGTCATTACCGTGCGCGGCGAAGTGGATTTGTACAGTTCGCCGCGGTTGCGGGATGCCGTGACGAAGGCGGCGGCGAAAGGCAACGGAGATATTCATGTCGACCTGAAGGGGGTCCCGTACATGGACAGCTCGGGGGTTGCGACGCTGGTGGAAGGGTTCCGGGCCGCGAACGACAAGAAGAAGCAATTTGTTTTGCTCGCGCCGTCTCAAGCGGTATTGAAGGTGTTGCAGTTGTCGCGGCTTGATTCCGTGTTTGTAATCCGCGAAGACGCTTGAGGCGCAAGGTATATGAGGCACGGAGACAGTAACGCGGAATGACGGCGCTGACGGTAGTCGTAGGGACGACGGGGCGTGTGACGCTGAATGCGCTGCACGCCTACTGCCGGGTGTCGGTGCTGATTGTCGGTACGGTGAATTGGGTGCTGATTCAGCCGTTGCGGGGCCGCGGGCTTCGGGTGCGGAGCACGGTGTCGCATTTTGTCGAATTTGGAGTCAATTCGCTGCCAATTGTCGCGCTGATATGTTTCCTGGTGGGCGCGATCATTGCCATGCAGTCGGCATATCAACTCGCCCGATTTGGAGCGATGCAGTACATCGCAAATCTGGTCGGGGTGGCGGCCATGCGCGAACTGGCTCCGTTGATGACGGCGGTGTTGCTGACCGGCCGCAGCGGTTCGGCTATCACGGCGGAAATCGGAACCATGAAGGTCGCCGAGGAAATCGACGCGCTGGAAGTCATGGGGGTGAATCCGACGAAGTTTCTTGTCGCCCCGAAGTTCATTGCGATGCTGTTTGCGATACCGTGTCTGACGGTGCTGGCGACGTTCATCATGATTCTCGGCGGATACACGCTTACGGTGGGCATACTCAAGATCGATTCGGGCGTGTATATCGCGAACACGATTAGTTCGCTGACGATGAAGGATTTTGCGACCGGATTCACGAAGAGCATCTTCTTTGCGCTGGTGATCTGCTGGGTGGGCGTTTATCGAGGGTTTCAGGTGGAAGGCGGGGCCGAGGGCGTGGGGCGGATGACCACATCGTCGGTGGTGACGTCGATCTTCTTCATCATCATAGTCGACCTCGTCTTTACCGCGGTCTTCTTCTTCTGACATGGCAAACGAATCCGAACACATCATCGAGGTGGAAGACCTGGTCGTGAAATACGGCGAGCGCACCGTGCTGGACGGGATTTCGTTCAAGGTGCGACGCGGCGAGGTGTTCGTGATTCTCGGCGGCAGCGGGTGCGGAAAGACGACGCTGTTGCGGAACCTGGTCGGACTGATGCGGCCGCATTCGGGCCGGATTTTGTTCGACGGCAAAGATTTCACCGCAATGAGCGATACAGAGCGCATTGACGTCCGTAAAAAGATGGGGATGTGTTTTCAAGGGGCGGCGCTGTTCAATTCCATGTCGCTGGCAGACAATGTCGCGCTGCCGTTGCGGGAGCACACGAAGCTGGAAGAGTCGACAATCGAGATTATGACGAAGATTAAGCTCGAACTGGTGGGGTTGGGCGGATTCGAGGAATATCTGCCCGCCGAACTAAGCGGGGGCATGAAAAAGCGGGCAGGGCTGGCGCGGGCCATGGCGATGGATCCGATGGTCATTTTCTACGATGAACCGTCAGCGGGGTTGGACCCGATCGTGGCGGCGGGATTGGACGCCTTGATTCGCAATCTACAGAAGACATTTAATCTCACGAGCGTCGTGGTGACGCACGAGATTGCGAGTGTGCGGCTTATTGCAGACACGGTGTGTCTGTTGAACGGTGGACGGATTGTGGAGATGGGCGCGCTGTCCAGTCTGGAGGCGTCGCAGCATCCGTTTGTGAGGCAGTTCTTTGAGCGGCGCCCAGAAGAGGAAGGAGACGACCGGGAGGAGTATATTCGGTCGTTGACGAAGACTCCGTAAGGGAGAGAGACGGACCGGCGGGCAGGCGCCGGTACGAGCGGTAGGAAACAGGGAACGGTAGGGAAACAATCTACAATGCCCGCGCGCAAACACGATTTTACGGCGACCGAGATCAAGGCAGGCATGCTGGTGCTGGTGAGTATCGGCCTGTTCATTGTGTTCCTGGCGGTGATTAACGGATACCGTCCAAAGCAGAACGAGCAGGTGTTCGTCTGCTATTTCAAAGACACGCTGGGCTTGAACCGGGGGGCAGACGTGCGGTTCGGCGGGGTGAAGGTTGGCCGGGTTCGCACGATCGTCCCGGACAAAGAGCGGCTGTCGTACATTCGGGTGGAGGCGGTGGTGCCGCCGGATCTGCCGGTAAACGTAGATTCGGTGGCGTATGTGAGCCAAACGACGTTGACAGCGGAGAAACACCTCGAGATTGCCACGGGTGAGCCGGAGTCGGTGAAGCTGGCGAGCGGGGCCGAGATCAAGGTGCGTGAAGGCGATTTATTCAACCAGGCGGGCCAGGTGGCGGGCAGCATCAAGGACGTGTTGGACGATGTGCAGGCCCTGCTGGGCGTGCAGGAGGCCAAGGAGAAGGCCGAGGACGGCGAGGTGACGAGCACGGTTGCCAAGTTGTTTGAAGGGTTTGACAAAGCCGTCGAAGAAGGCACAGGCCTGGTTTCTGATGCGCGGGGTATCGTGGATTCGAACCGCGAAGAGATCGACGGGGCCATAAAGCGGGTCCAGGAAATAGAAAACTCTGCAAACGAGCTGGTTACCCAACTGAATGGGTTGGTCAGTGAGAATCGGGAGAGTCTGAAGGCCTCGCTGGAGAAGGTGCCGAAGATCGTGGATCGGGTCGCCGAGCTTGCGGAAGACCTTGACGAGATTTCGGCGAGCCTTCAGGCCACGCTGGATGAGTCGGCGCGATTGGGCGAGACGGCCAACGACGCCCTGAACGATTACAGGCCGATTATCGAGGATACGGTCGTCGATCTGAGGCAAACGGTTCGGCATCTGCGCGATTTCTCGGAGACGATTGCCGAGGAGCCCGCGGCGGTAATACGCGGATCGACGCCGCGCGGGCGGAAGAACGATCAGTGAGTAGAAAACAGGCGGTTGGGTTAACGCGAAGACGGAGAGCGGGAACGTGACAGCACAGAAGTTTCGGGTTTTCGCCATAGGGATTGCGTTGCTTGCTGGCGCGTGCGCTCACGT
>JAIBAQ010000082.1 GCA_019695095.1 Candidatus Hydrogenedentota bacterium | reverse complement strand
TCGAAATAGTGACCGTCATCGTTGGGGCCTCTGTGAGCCAGCATTCGAGTCATCGCCTCTACAACGCCAGGGTCTACAGGGTTCCCTGCCCGGAGATTAAGCTTTCCGCAGATGCCGCACATGTCGTTACTCCAAGGGAAGTCGAGTAAGGCTACAGTCTGCTTCCAAACAGCAGGATTGTAGCCACACTATTGAGCAAGAATTCGCCGCGCGCAACCGTGCGCAAACGCATCTAGACGTGAAAACTGAACATGCCAGTTCCTGGTAGTGTCCGGGGCGGCTATTCATTCGTTCTCACCTGACTTTTCTATTCGAGTGTTTCGCAATTAGTCTACTATGAGTCCTGCTGATTGACGCTTAGCGGAATCTGCCGCCTGGGTTTCACGTTCGTCACTGCATCCATGATCTGTGCCGTTTTCTGCTAGCGCAACGAAAGTTGCTCCTTGGCACTCCGAAGAATCTCATTGGCCCATGCCAAATTCTCGCCTTCCCCATTCGGCAAATACGATTCGATATAACGTATCGCCATCTCAAATTCACCTTTTTCGAACAAGACGTCTCCGGCGTAATAGGCACTTAGCCCGCCGGGCTGTATCTGGTCTGAGTCACGAAAAGCTTGCAGCGCGCGATCGGCATCTCCCTTTTGGCGAAACAAACGTCCTTCCATGAGTTTCGCCTGGGCTTGCTGATAACGATCGTTCTGAGCCTCTGCGGAGTTGTACCATAGCCGGCAACGTTCCAGGCCGTCTTCGTATCTCCGCATCTGGAGAAGGGCTTCGCACAACGGGAAGTACAACCAAATGTTGAAATTACCCCTGTTGAAGGCTTCCTCCAAGTAAGAGAGAGCCTTCTCCGGTTCTCCTTGCCATAGGACAATCTTACCTAATCGCGTGAGAGTCTCGGTTCGATTCACTGAATGGGAGAACTTAAGATCGAGTGCGTCACGATAGACGTTCGCCGCGTTCTGTTCCTGGCCATCCAATTCAAACTGGATCCCGCGCTCCAGCATGACTTCGCCAATCTCCAGCGCCAACCCGTCCACGAGTCCCCTGGCCTGAGTGCTATATAACCAACTTGCCAGGAGTATGCACAGGCATGTCAAAAGACTCAGCCCAAACGACAGTCTGTTGAGGGAGGTCGAGCCGTCCTGCAACGGAGGCTCCGTATATCTGCTGTTAGCCGGTAGCATACGCTTCAGTAATCTAAGATCCTGTCCCCTGAGGGTCAATCTCGCGCTATGGCGCGGAACCCAGTGCCGACATTTCACTCTGAATTCGGTTACGCACTTCTACGGAGATACTTGGGTTATTGAGAAGCAGAAGCCGGTACTGCATCCGCGCTTCGGCAAATCGACTTGCCTTTGCAAGAACTCTTGCTTTTGTCCAAATGACATTGGGATCACCAGGCGCGGACTTCGAGGCAAGATTGATCAAAGCAATGGCGTCTTCCAGCGATCCAAGGTTAGCCAGGCATTCCGCCTTGTCGGCAATTACCTCCACTTTAGAATTCTCGGGCAGACGCTCCAATGCCTTTGAGAATGCGTCTTCCGCTGCTTGCCACAACTCCAGGGACTTATTTATTCGCCCCAGATTGTACCAAGCTATGCCCGTCTCTGTATCCACTCGGCCATTTTGGCTCAACGCTCGGGCCATTTCTTCCACAATCCACGAGTAGTTGCTTATCAATCGAGCGGTGTCCCCTCTCTCGGAATCGTTCAGGAATGCATTGAGTAAACTGGATGTCGCTTCTCTGAAAGTGGCGGGCGAACTGGCCTTCCAAACGGACAATAAGACAATCAGAGGAGTGGGCAATTGCTGTTCGGCTTTGGCGAGAGTTGTCTGTGCTGAAGAAAGAGCGCTTTCGAGTTTTCTCTTGCGTTCACTGGCGTCTTGCGTGAGACTTGCATAGAGGGCCCACGCGTTCAGACTGCCGGGGTCGATTTCTATTGCTCTATTTGCGGCACGTTCCCTCCGTGCTTCGCTTCCTGGTTCATCTCTGAGCGACTCCGCGAGGATGACATGAAGATAGGCAGTTTCTCTAGGCACCGCATTGGGCCTTGATTCGAGTCTCGATATAGCCTCTTCCAGTGCAATAGTAAGGACTTTGCTGTCCTTTCTCTTGTCACATATGCGAACAAAGAGATCCCATGCGGAAGTGGATTCGGGTTCTGACTCTACGGCAGCTCGGATAGCGGACACCGCCTCATCGCGCTTTCCCAACGCATCCATTGCCATGCATATCTTCGTGTATATCCGGGCTCTTTCCTTTCGCTCTTCACTGAATCGCAGAGCATGCTCATAGTGCTCCACGGCGAGCTCGAATGCAGTGTTTACCTCAGATTCGCTTTGGTTTTCTTCATGGATCGATGCGCGCAACGACCAAACCCCGCCGAGCAATTCATGAAGTCGCGGATCAACTGGACACAGCTTCAGCCCGGTGTTTAGGGCATCTTCAGCCTTCAAAAGTTCCTCCAGCGCTGCGCGGTGGCGTACTGTGAGCGGCTCGGCCTGGCGGCCGGCCGCTATCTGCGCACCATAGGTGTAGGCACTACCCATTTCCACGTAGATGGGGATGGAGTTGGGGTTGAGCGCCTCGGCCCGCTTGAGCAGATCAAGCGCCAGATCACTTCTTCCTAAAAGACACGCAACTCTCCCCGCTTCAGTCAACGAAAGCCAATTCCAGGGAGCAAGGCGCACTGAACTGTCCAAGAGTTCCAATGCGGTGTCGTTCGCACCCCATTCTTTCGCACCGCCTGCCCTCTGAAACTGAACTTGCGATATGAAGTACTTCGTCTGCTGAACACATGCAATGAGCGCTAAGCACACACAGGAGGCCATCAGTATCGTCGCCGAGAAACGGTTCGTTGTTGGAGTCGTTGCGCCTTTGTCACTCCAAATTCTTGCTGCCAATATTCCCAACAGGACAAAGAGGATTAGCCCGGAGACTGGAACGTGGAAGTTGAACCCAAAGAAGCTGTCCACCGCAAATGCCAAGAAGCAGCTAGACAGTGTAACGCCAATAAATCTGCGTTCCTGGTCCTGTTCGCGATAGAAATAGATAAGCGAATGCAAGAGGCTGAAGGAAAGAAGTGCGACGTAGAGGAAGAGACCGAGAAATCCTCCTTCAATACCCATCTCAAGATATTCGTTGTGTACGTGGGCATTGATGATCTTCTTGACCGCAAGACAGTACTGCTCGTAGCCAGTCCAGTACGGCGCACTTACGAGTACATAGCTGCCTGGACCGTGTCCGAACAGACTACCATCCCACAGAATTCTGCTGGCAGTGAGAAACGAGTTGTATCGAAGCAGCAGAGAGGTGTCAATAGGAATCCATGTGCCGGCGACGACACGATGCACAAGCAATGCTGTCATCGCAATCGATAGGGAAATTGCCGTGAAGCCGGCCAAGACGCTCAACACAAAGCGAATAGGATTCGTCGCTCTTCGGCGAAGTACAAGCGAAAGTGCGCCCCAAAGGAGTGCAGCCAGCAAAGAAAGAAGTCCTGCTCTGCTTCCCGTAACAGCAAGGTGTAGAGACATCAAGAGAGCAAGGAAGAGCATGGGCCATCGCCAGACACGCTTAAAGCTGAGACCAACTGCAACGACTATGGCCAGGACTAGCGCATGCGACGCGTAATTGGGATTCCCATAGGTTGACGGCGCCCCCCAGTACTCCTCGACATTTCTCGTCTCCCAAGGGAATGGATCGAGTCCAAACTTCTGAAACAAACCATAGACGCTTGAGAGTGCTACCGCGCAACAGAGGATGCCAAAAAGTCTCTCAACTTGGGACACTTCTCGATAGGCGATAGCAATGCCAAAAGCCAGGATAATCGGGCTGTACATGCATATCAGCCAATGCAAGGCATGGCCTGGATTCGGTGATCGCATTACGGTCAGCGCGTTTACGCATGACAACAAAACGAGAAGGCAGGCGGGGGCCGAAATTCGAACGTCAATATTTCTGGAGGATACCGCGCAAGCCGCCACAAGAAACGCAACTACGAGAGACAATCCCGCGGCAATAAGGTATTTGATATCGAAAGCACTGTCATATGAATAAGGAAACAGCGCCAAGACTACGGACGCGAGCCCGATCCCTGTCGCAAACCGTATGAGCCGATCGGGAGCAATTCTCTGCCAGTTCATGGATGACATCGCAAGGAAGACAACCAGGGTCTCAAATCACGATTTCTCAATACTGTGAAACACTCAAGACATCCTTCGGGTCCAGACCATCGGGACAAGCATGCGAACTGCACGCCTATCATGACTTCTGTAGAACCTCTTCAATCAAGCGCACGTAGAGGGCGGCTTTGGCACGGCGATCATGATGTTGCAGGACATAAGACCGGCCGTTTTCTCCTAAATGCTCTGCCAGACTCCTGTCGTTCAATAGACGCAGAATTGCCGAGGCAAACTCCTCAGCAGACTCAGGTTGGACCGCGAGACCGCCTGCCGACTTCTCAATAATCTCACGTGCCTGACCTTCTGCGCCGAGTACTATGGGCCGGCTTGACGCCATAATCTCGAAAATCTTGGACGGGATATTGATCTGGAAATAGGCGCCCTTCAGGAGAGGAACGAGACAGGCATTGGAGGCTGCATAGTACGCGGCGATGTCCTTGTGTTCCTTGACAGGCAAGAACTCAACGTTTCTGATGCCATGGGTATGCGCGTACTCTTGCAGGGCAGGCTTGGCCGCGCCGTCTCCAACGAAGACAAACCTGATCTTCTCTTCTTTCTCAAGCAGCTTCGCCGCGTCCAGAAGAGTGAATAGCCCCTGAGAGACTCCATGCACACCGATATACATGGCGATGAAGTCATCGCTCCATCCATGCTGAGCACGAACATCATCTCCTGCGCAGCCAGGCGCGAAAAGCTGAGGAAGAATGCCGTTTTCAATGGTAAAGCACTTCTGCGCAGGTACACCTTTCGAAATCAGGGTACACCGCGATGCTTCTGCGACTACGACAACGGCGCTGGCGGCTCTATAGAGGAAATTCTCAATCGCCTCAAGCACACGTATAATGACCTTGTTTCGAATCATGCCCACATCAACGGCCTGTTGCGGCAAGATATCTCTAACCTCGAAGACAAGGGCAGCGCCCGTAAGTCGGCTAAGCAGATAGCCCAGTGGTCCCACAAAGAATGGACCGGAGGAAGCGATGATAACATCGTTGCCTCTGCACGCGAGAATCCCTCCCAAGAATGCGCACAGCATAAATGAAACCGAAGCGAGTCCGCGTTTCCAGACTGCACGATTGGGAGTCGCATAGCTCCAAGTCCGCAAGATCCTGTAATTGTCGCGAGTTTCCCTGGTGTAGAGCTTGCCACGATACCGCTCATCGACAATCCCGGAAGGATAATTTGGGAATGTCGTCAGCACGGTCACCTCATGCCCCATCGCGGCCCACTCTGCAGCGTGCTCCGAATTGCGTGCGGCACAGGCCCCAAATTCCGGGGGGAAGTATTGACTGAGAAGGAGTATCTTCATGTGCTTCGACTGTACATGCCGGCAATCGACTCCAGGTCGGACAGAAAGTCAAACGATGACTCACAAGGCGATATAGCATATCCGAAACTGCGACGCAGATCGCACTCGCAACCCAGAATCAGCGTTGGCGACGGAACAGATACGCCGAATTCCGGACAGTACCACCCCTGATAAGGATTTTGCACTCCGGAAACCGTCTTGATTGAATCAACGCTAAATGGAGTGATCAGGAGCGCACCCACGTTCGTTTCGGCGATCCACGCATCGTCACTACGCGTCAACGTTACTTCCGGGTGAAAGTGTATGAAACTCTCCGCCGAAAAGACTCCCGGTCCGGTAGCCTCATCACAAATGACAAAGCACTCACCTTCAAGAAGCAGAATCCGGCGCTGGTGAGTGTACGGCCTGAACCCGTCATGACTCGCGGCAAGTTGCCAACCGTTCTTACTGTCCCCCCATGCAACGAGCGTCGGCGTGTACGTGCGTCCCACGCGAAACCGAGACCAGTATTCGAGTTGATTTCGTTTAGCGATCGATACTGTGTTATGGGCTGCGGTACTGCGACAGTAATCCCGCATCGGCGAGTCTTCGTAATCGGACACTCCGGAATCGACAATAATGCGCTGGCCTGCAAGTGTCAGTTCGAAGCTCAGCATATCGCAATGGGCATGGCCCAGTTGGTAGACAGGTCCTGCGTGCCCCGCCTTCGCAATCAAGCGCATTCTGCTCTTCTTTGTCGTCATGACGTAAAGGCCAGAGTGCTCAAGGGCGCGGCACGATATCAATTCCGATGTGGAAGTGTCTCCGGCGAGTCTCAGGAGAGTTGACGGACGCAGCGTTGAGCCCAGGACTGAATCGCCAAAAAGGGGTATCTCGTTGTCCTCATGCAGAATCGCGCCAAGATACGACGCCATCTCGCGGATGACGCTGTTTACGCTAGCCAGTCTCGCTCCCGTCGCGGCCTGCAACACCAACAGGTCTTCCAACACGTGGCAATGGTACATGGGGCTACGCTCAAAGTGCCCGCCATCAAGCAAAATCTGCTCCTTAAGTTCGCGTTCAAGCAGAGTGACGCCTGTATTGACTGCCTTTTCACCAATGCCTGATTCCCTTCTCAGTACATGACCCGCTAGTACAAGTGCGACTGCATTCTTGAGCAGGTGATTGCCCAAGATATCGTGTTCAAGGTGGCGCAAGAGGAAACTTGTCTGCTCGACCAGACTTGGTAGAGCCAGCGATATACAACTTGGAAACACGGCAAGGGCTATCGCCCAGTTCATGATGCGACACGAGACAGGAAAAGGATCCCAACCGGGCTTAGAACCCTTGGGATTGTGCTCGATCCAATCCGTAAGCCAGCTCCGTGCCAGCCTTTCATCGTGCTGGCCGGGACTTGCGGCGTTGAATTCGGCGAGTATTCGCAAGTATCCCATGTAGTGAAGGGTATAGCGTTCTAACTGGGTCGCGTTTCGCAGTTCCCACGGAATACCAGACTCTACGGCAGTCGGATTGCCCAGGATCCTAAGAATGCCATCGTGGAATTCGCTTGGATTCCCTTGCGTAAGGGGTCGTCCATCTCTGCACTGTGCTGCAAACTCCTGAAGCCGACCCAACACATTAATATCCAGTCCATCAGGAACGGGAAACGCCTTGCCGGATGGTGATAAGGCTATTCGAGATTGGAGTAACCGCCGGACTCTCCACAATACCTGCCCAGACTTGAGGTTCCTGAGTGTTCTCAGGTACCGCGGCACTGTGCGCAGGTTGTACATCTGTCTATTGTGCGCCTCGACCTGTCAACACAATCTTGACGGTCTCGATAAGGACGCGCAGGTCCAACATGAATGACATGTTGCTGATGTACGATAGATCGTATCTGAGACGATCTGCCGGTTTGGAGTCGTATCTGCCAAGGACGTGCGATGTGGCTGTAAGTCCTGGCCTCACCAACAGCCGCAAGCGGAACAGTGGCAATTCTTGTGAAAATTTCTCAACGAAACTTGGCCTTTCCGGTCTAGGTCCAACCAAGCTCATATCCCCCCTCAACACATTCCAGAATTGGGGAATTTCGTCAATTCGACGCCTGCGCAGGAACTTGCCCACACGTGTTACGCGGGGATCGTTCTTCTGTGCCCACTGTGGGCCTGACGCCGATTCAGCATCAACGGACATCGAACGGAGCTTAACGATATTGAATTCGCGCCCTCTCAGGCCGCTGCGCACCTGGAAGTAGAACGCAGGGCCCGGTGAATCGAGTTTGATCAGAATAATCGAAACCAGCAATAGGGGGGAAGCGACCAATAGTCCGAACGTCGCGCAAACAACATCTACGATGCGCTTAAAATGCGGATAGAGCCCGGACAGTGGCCGTGTACAAAGTGCAATGAGCGGAACTCCGCCTATCTCGTAGACGTCGAGCTTCCCCACAATGGACTCATAAGGTCCAGGCACGATGTGAACTCGGACATCACTGTTGCCGTTCACGGACATCAAATCCAGAATGCGCTCCGGGTTGCTAGCCAACAAGTCTCCAAAGACCAAAACCTCATCGGGTCTGTGCTTCTCTAGAATCTGCGGAAGGTCATCAACGAGTCCGAGACAACCGTCTGAAGGAGTGGAATCCTCACCGCTGAAAGCCAGCCATCCAGTTATCTCAACGTCGTTCTTCGAGTATTCTTGAAGCTCGGTGGAAAGCGTCCCCACGCGTTTGGCATCGCCGACGATGACAATTCGACTGTGCAGATCTCCTCGCGTGTGACATTGCTTTCGATACCAGGCCCGCCATCCGACCAGCAAGACCAAACTCAAGACAAACGCCAGCGCAAAAACCGTTCGGCCAATAGGCTGAGCCGAAGGCGCATAGTAATAGATAACTATTGTTGAAGCCGCAAATGAAAGCCCGCTACCACAGACCGTACCGATCGCTGTCGAAAATGCGAGATCGCCCGTATTTCGAATCTTAGAGAAATCATATGCCCTGGCCCCGTAGAGACACGAAACGTGTATTGCAGAAAAAGGCACCATGCTGTAGAGAAGGGTTGAGACCATTTCAATTGGAGCACCCCAAGCGATACGCGCAATAGTCGCCCCAACGTAACAATACACTATGAGAACACTGTCCGTTAAGATGTAGTAAATGGTTTTCACAGTGAGTGAGCTGACTTTGAGGCAGATACCAAAGCTCCGGAATCGGACGGCAACAGTGCCTGGGCCTCTCCTCTTGATGCTTGTTCTGACGTGGACGTTTCTGATTGCACATCGCTGGTTCGCGAGTTCAACTTTAGCAGGGACACAGGCGCTTCCGCACCTGGAGAGAGGGACATCAACAACTCTTGAGCGCCGGGCTGTAGTTGGCTGGGAAACGTTACCGCAAAGCACTGAATGGAGTAGTCCCCACGCCAGCAGGGAGACGGGCCAAGCCGAGGAGGAAGCGACTCTATCACCGTCGTTGTTGATTCCGTTGAAGGCTCGACCGATCTGACAAAGAACTGTACCCTGGGCATTTCCAACTCGGAGAAGCTATCCAAAAAGACGAAGAAGAGGTCCAGCGTAACTGTCTGCCCGGGGGTTATGGAATCGGCGGAAGCTGTAACCCCTTCCAGACTAATGAACGGATGGACAAGCTTATTCAGCGCGCTCGCGGGGCGCATGACCCTCAAGAGACTCTCAACTCGACTCCGCGCCGACTCGTTTCCGGTGCTTGCATAGAGTTTATCAAGTGAGGACATAGCCCAATAGGAGTGAGGGAAATATTCCAGGTGCTTCTCCCACAAGGAAGCTGCCTCGTTCAATTCGCCAAGTTTGTGATGTGCCGAGGCCAGGTCGTAGAGAATCTGCAGAGTGGTAATGTCCGAATGCTCATTCAACGCCTGCTGCCACACTCTGATTGCCTGACGAAAATCGCCTTGGGCAGAATAGGCCTCCCCAAGTCTCCTCAACGCGAGAGAACTTAATGACGGCTCCCGTGCCGCCAGTTCCAGAGGGGCGATTGCGTCCACATGTCTGCCATTCCATAGCAGCCGTTGTCCCAATTCCAGTTGAGCCCACGAATCTTGAGGATTCTTGCTCAGGTACGCGCGACAGACTTCAATGGCCCGCAGTGTGCCGTTTTCCTGGCCATCGAGAAATCGCGCGTATTGTGTTAATGAACCGTACTGCTGGGGCCCGCATTCAATTGCCCTTTGAAATAGTGTATCTGCCTCGGCAATTCGGTTTGTCTTTTCCAGGTAATTTGCAAATGCAAGCAGACCCTCTTCCCGATCAGGATAGCGCCGAACAAGCCTGTCGAATGCAGACTGCGTCTCGCCGGGCGAGCCTTGATCCATCGCGGTCAATGCCGCATTAAGCAGGTATGAATAGGACTGTTGATTCAGTCTTCTCTCAATCGGTCCTCGAAGATACAGGGCTGTAATTGCTGAACCGACAAAGGTCAGCATTAGAAATGTCCAGGCCACTTTGGGTGATAGACTGGCTATTGTTCGCGACGTCATCGCAGTTAAGACCACCGTCTATGCAAGGGCAGACATCCTACCTCAAGCACGGCAACCGCGCACCAGATGAACCCGGGCTCACGGAATCCATGCCACTTATCCTCGCCAAGAGCAATTGGCCCATTATTATACCGTTGGTGGTGCTTTGAGCAAATTTGCGCAGACCGTCTTGCCTGCCGGGGATCAGACGGAGGGGACACGCACTGAAGGGACGCAATGAAGGGACACTTGGATCACTCGCAGTCATCAAGTAAAATGCTGCCAGTTTTCAAGTTTCCCATGGTTTTGTCGACCCTTTGCCGAATCAATCGCACCAAAAGCTGCTATTGTGTTCTGGGGAATTGCGAGGAGAGCACTTGAAAGTCTTAGTCGTTATCGGCACCCGCCCTGAAGCAATCAAGATGGCTCCCGTTGTGAAAGAACTTCAACGGTTCGACAAGACCTTTCAGGTTACAGTCTGCTTGACGGCTCAGCATCGCGAACTCTTGGACCAAGTGATTGATGTCTTCCAGATTCCCGTGACCCACGACCTGAATCTGATGGCTCCGAATCAGTCAATACTTGATATTACGTGCAATGTCTTGCGCGGAATAAGCGATATTCTGGACATTGAGCACCCCGACGTTGTCCTGGTGCATGGTGATACGACCACTTCTTTTGCCGCGGCGCTGGCGTCATACTACAAGAAGATATCCGCTGGCCACGTCGAGGCTGGTCTACGGACTCAGAACAAATACCATCCGTTCCCAGAGGAAATCAACCGGCGGCTGGCCGATCCAATCTGCGATTACCACTATGCCCCTACGCAAAGCGCTCAAGACAATCTTCTGAGGGAGGGCATCTCCGAGAGCAGCATCACCATTACGGGAAACACGGTCATTGATGCGCTCTTGGAAGTCGCATCGACCCCCTATGAGTTCAAGGATTCTCTTTTGGCCGAAGCAGGTACGCATCGACGCCTCATCCTCGTTACCGCACACAGGCGCGAGAGTTTCGGCGAATCGTTCGAGAACATGTGTCTGGGCATGCGTGATATTGTCGACAACAACGCCGATGTGGAAATCGTCTATCCGGTTCACCCCAATCCAAATGTAAGAACGACCGCCAATCGCATTTTGGGAAGTGCATCAAGGGTCCATCTCGTTGACCCCATTGAATATGTCCCGTTTGTCCATCTCATGAAAAAGTCTTACTTGGTCCTAACGGATTCCGGGGGGGTACAGGAAGAGGCTCCTTCATTGGGCAAACCCGTGCTCGTGATGCGGGAGGTAACGGAGCGGCCCGAAGCAATCGCTGCGGGAACCGCGATGCTGGTGGGAACATCACGAAAGCGCATCTTCCAAACCGTTCAGCGCCTTCTTGATGATCAGAACGAGTACCTGAAAATGGCGAGGGCCGTCAATCCCTATGGTGATGGCAAAGCGAGCCTCCGAATTGCAGAACATCTCACCCGAATTGCAGGGAGTACTCTATCGTGAAAAGCGTGTGTGTAATGGGACTTGGGTATATTGGCCTGCCCACGGCTAGCATTCTCGCTGCCAATGGATTCAAAGTGCTCGGCGTCGATATCGATTCGCGAGTCGTGGACACCGTCAATTCTGGCAATATCCACATTGAGGAGCCAGGATTACACACTATCGTCAGGGCTGCTATCGGATCGGGCAACCTCAAAGCGGCGCTGCAACCGGAACCTTCTGACGTCTTCTTCATCGCGGTACCGACGCCACTGACCGAAGACAAGAAGGCCGACATGAGCTATGTCTACAGTGCCACAAAGCAGATAACGCCCTATCTGCAGCGAGGAAACCTGGTAATACTCGAATCCACATCCCCGCCAGGCACAACGCGTGATCACCTTAAGCCTATTCTGGAAGAATCTGGGCTAAAAGTAGGTGACGACATTCACCTTGCTCACTGCCCGGAACGCGTCTTGCCCGGTCGCATCTTGAAGGAGCTTATTGAAAACGACCGTGTTGTCGGTGGTTATGATGTGACGAGCGCCAATCTGGCGAAGTCCATCTACTCGACCTTCATCGAAGGCGAAGTATTCATCACAGACGCCACTACTGCCGAGATGGTCAAGGTCGTTGAGAACACTTTTCGAGATGTTAATATCGCTCTTGCAAACGAAATTGCCGTGCTCTGCGAAATGCTTGGCATACAGTTCTCGGAAGTGGCGCAATACGCCAATCGCCATCCCCGCGTAAACCTCCACAAAGCAGGTCCGGGAGTAGGCGGCCACTGCATATCGGTGGATCCGTGGTTCTTGGTGGAGAGTTTTCCCGATCACGCCCAAATTGTCCAGCTTGCACGAAGAACCAATGACCGCATGCCCGCGCACGTGGTCAAACGAATCGAACAGATCCTGGGCGGCATCAACAATCCTAAAGTGGCCGTTCTCGGCGTCGCCTTCAAGGGCAATGTTGACGATATTCGCGAGAGTCCCTCTCTGGAAGTCATCAAGCTTCTTTCTGAGAAGGGCATCACTGTGGCCATACATGATTCACATGTCAAGCACAGCCCATTTGAACTGCACGGCCTGGATGAGTGCTTTCAGAACGCGGACTGTATTCTGGTGCTCACGGACCATGATGACTACAAATACTTGAATCCCAAACAAGTGGCGCGATCAATGCGAAACAAACTCGTCTTCGACACGAGGAACATTCTTGATCATGCTGATTGGCGTGATTCTGGTTTTCTCGTCCATGTCCTGGGTTCGGGTGTTCGAGTGGGTTGACCTTAATTGACACTCATCTTCTTCACTGAGTGTCTAGTGAGGCGGTCCACAGTCTTGTCATGCGACGTTCACGATAGCTCAGGTTCGGAGTGGAGATTCCAAAGCGTAGTCACGACAGCGAACGCTGTCATGTCGAGCACACTTGGAAGACTGGACGGGGCGCCCTCAATATCGCTACAAGAAGAGTCGCTTGCGGAGGAGCATGACAACGGCCCCAAGCATCGCGGCACCGGCAAACACCCCAAGAAGGATCATCCGTAACATGGGCGGCCTGCTCAGGTCGCGTCCGCTTTCCCCGCCACCGTTCGCCAGCGACGCATCCAGAACGGAGGACGAGGTTGAGCCCGATCCAGGCACGCCTACTTGCGCCATATTGAGCGTGCCTTCGGCGGAAACCGGGCTTGCGTGAAGCGAATTGCCTTGCCCACCACGCGGTACCGGCACTGGCACTTGCCTATTGCCCGCATTCCCAGCCTCAGCGGTGCCCGCTTGCGCCGTGGCTGCAGCACCAGGATTGCGTGCGGCCGCATCGGATGAGGGCGCCAGCATTGCGGCTCGCCGCCGATTCAATTCGTCGGACGCTTCTGCGAGCTTCGCACGGGATCCATCCGGTTCACCAGCAGGAACGGGGACACGTACGGTTGGGACGTTTGGCGACGGACTTGAATCCATATCACCTGATTCATCTTTGTCCGTGTCATCCCCATTTACAAAGCGAGGTACTCCCCCACTGCCTCCGGGATTTGTGGGAGTGTCACCGGGATCGGTAGGAGTCGGAGTCTCGCCTCCTCCTGGGTTGTCCGGAGGGGTAGGTGTATCGGGAGTGTCACCCCCGTCCTGGGGAGGAGTCGTGGAAAAATCGATGGTTCCGACACTGCCCTCCGACGCAATTTCCTGGCCCTGAAACGAGGCCATCGTCGTTTGATTGATCGTGATCTGGGATTGACCGGCGTTGGCCTCCCCCACCTTCTTCATGGCGACGGTTACAACCTCGCCGGATTGAATCACCGACTGATTCATCCCAAACAGAACCACAACACATTCGCCCGGCGCAACCACATTCGCTTGAACGGTCTTGCGCGCGTCGGCGGCGGCGGTTCCGGCAACAAAGCCGACGGCCTGGAGCACGGAGGGGTCGTAACTGAGGCGGAAATCCATGGCGGCGACGCCTGCGCCGACATCCCCTTGAAGCACCACGGGGACCGTCACGTCGCTACCGTTAATGACCGGAGTGCCGACTTGAACTGTCCCGGCAAAGGATAGGCAGGCCACAATTTGGGCGATAACCGGCACGCACCACTGCGCCCGGCCGGATAATGCGTTGCGCGCTAACAACTTAGACATAGAAAGTGGACACCCGTTCATCTATCTCTACAAACGCAAACGACAGCGAGAACGTTGACACCAGTCATTCCGGCAATCACCGCATGAGCATGCGAAATTGTTCTTATCGATCATTCTCGACCGCCGAAGACTTCTCGTCGCGGACTCCGGACTCGGAATCGGAGGGGTCTATCCAGGCAACGGAATTGGTCCTTCCCAAAGTCTCAAGCTCCTCGTCTGCCGTGTGACTGCTTGGAAACAAGGAAGCCAGATCCCCAAACACGTTCGCGTTCCGCAATACGTAGTACCGAAACATCAGTCCGCACAGGTACAGCCACGCCATCGACTTCGCGAGGAAGATGCCATAGACCAGCGTACGAAGCCGCGGCACTGGGATCTGAGACGCCTCGAAGAGAGTCTGCAACGGGATGTTCAAAAACGCCAACAATCCGAGTATCCCGACCTGAAGGGCTCGCGCCTGGCAGTCCGCGCTCCCGAGCCCGCTTTCGCGGCAACGTTGATACGCAAAATACCCGATGTACAGCGAGAAGCCCATCGTAATTAGATACGGTGAATTTACCATGGCGTCTTGCGTAACCACGCGGCCTTGGGCTCTCAGAAAGGCAAACACTTCCTCCGGAACATACCCCACGCACAGAAATACGAGCCACAACAGCGCGGCAGCAAGGGCCCACGGGTCTTGCCGTGGTTCAGGTTCGCTCACGGATACGGCTCCTTCGAGTCGTCTCGGCCGAAACACAAAGCGACGCGACGAGTCCGTATCGGGCTGGAATCGCGCGCACACGCAGGGGTACACGGCAATCACCATCGCCGGTACCTTCATTCATCGGGGGTATTGGACCAGACCGCTCAATCCAGTGTCAATAATTGCCGGAAGCAGCGTGTAAAACTTCTGTTCTACGCGCCGGTCGGGTCCGTCTCCAACGACTTGAAGTCCTGCATCTCCACGGTATCGCGGATACGGCCAGCGAGCTTACCGGCTGCAATACGCGCCTCCGTAATGAATTTGTCACCCGCGCCGACTCCAACGTAGGTTGCCATCGTCCCGCCATAACCGCCCGCAGCCGCCCCGCCGATCGTCGGGAAATAGGCGTGAAAGTCGTTTGCATAGCCTACGAGCAATGCATGCTTGACGGGGGCTCCGGTCTTCAAATCAAGCTGATACTGGACAAAGAACTCGCCCGGCACGAATGCGAGCGCAATTTCACGGTTTAAGAGAAGCACGGTTAGTGGAAGCGGTAGCTCCGGTGTGATTTGCTTCAGGATTGAGTCAAACCGGGGTCCATACACACCACGGAGTACGTTCTGGACGTCGGGATTGCTGAAGTCCCATCGCGTGCCCACTTCAACGGACTTCTCGTGTATCGCGAGCGCCGAATCTTCTACTACGTGTGTTTCAATGGCACCTAGCGCCTTCAATACGGCGTCAGCGCACGCTTTTCCTGCGCCGCGCATCGCTTCCACGCCGTCTTGGTTCCGTGGCGTCTTGTCAAGATAGGGATTGATGTCGCCGCATCCACCCTGAAGAAAGAAGCAATCCGCGCCGGTTTCTTGCTTCACAAGGCGCGTCATCTCACCTACGTAGTCCGCCGTGTATTCGAGGTTGTCCGGCCCAAGCACGACCGGATGACACGCGTAATGGACAAGAATTGCGAGCGGTACCCCGTCGTAACCCTCTACCTTGATGATGCTTGCTTCATGGTCCACGGGCACTGTGGGTTCTCGCTTCTCGTTGCGCCACATCATCAAACACCTGCCATCTTGAAGGATCTTCCGGCGATTGTGGGAGATGTCGATGCTGGTCTTGCCGATTCCGATGCGTACCGGTCTCAAGTTCTTCGCTGCGTCTTCAATGCACGCGCCCAACGCGTCTTCAATCGACTTGCAATGCGGCGCCTCTTCGTCCTCCATAATCGGTCCGCCATGGGTGTGCGACGACGTGAAAACAACATGATCGATTCCCTTGGCCTTGACCCGATCGCGAATCCGATTCAAAGCATTCAGCATGGGCACTCGTCCCAGGTCCATCGTTGCGATGGCCACCGTCATCTCCGGCGATTTCAGTACAACAGCCCGACCGTACAACGGGTCCAGCGTACGGGTAGCCGGCCCTTTCCGGTCGCCGTAGCCCCACATGGGCACGCCCGGAGGTGGTGTGATGTCCCTGACAGCGACACCCGCCTCAAGTGGATGCTTTTCAGAAGCGCTGGCTTGTGCGTGCGCCACGCCGGTTGAAGTAACGGCAAGCGCAGCGGATGTCTTTAGAAAAGAACGGCGCGTAATGTTGTTCATGGCATTTCTCTCGGGTTGGGCATGATAAGAGCGACCAAGTGCCGTCAAAACGAGCATAACACAATTGCACCCAAACGATTGCACGCTCAAACGACCTGACAGCGTGCCCAGACGGATGGACGAATCTTGAATCGGCACCTCTGATTCCTCCGGATTCCGGACCCTGAAGCGAACGATTAATCAACATACGCACTACTCTATAGTGGACGGGAAAGGGACTTGCACTGGTAATGGCTTCATCGTTCGGCTAGACTTCAAGAGGGGGTACGGGGGACCAAAAAGTACCATGAAAAGCAAGATTCTGAAGACTTTTATCGCTTGTCTAGTCCTCACATGCGTTGGCGTTGCCGCGATTTGGATTACGTTCAAGACGTGCACGCGGACCGTCGAAATCGCAATTCCCATTGCGGCAGGCGATCACTCGCCGGGGGCGTTGCACAAGGTCGAGCAGATCGGCACGTATACCCGGTCAATGCTGGCCACATTGCTCTGGTGGGGAAATCTGCCCGACCCCATATCCGTGGAGTACGGTGCGCGACTCTATCGCGTTCAATATTGGACTCGAACGCCGTGGGGTACTGACACCATAGCTTCGGGACTGGTGTGTATCCCCAAAACCAAGACGCCACGCGGAGTTGTCAGCTATCAGCACGGCACTGCCGTGAACCGGCGCCTGACTCCATCCGCGCCGACGCTGCTTGAAAGTGGTCTCGGTACGGCCATCTTTGCGGGAGGCGGCTACATCCTTTGCGCGGCTGACTACATCGGACTGGGGATTAACACGGAAGTGCATCCGTATCTACACGCAGAAGGAACGGCCACGGCAGTTGTCGATCTGCTGAAGGCTGCACATGCCTTCGTGAATAGCCGCGGGGTCGCGTGGCCTTCGTCGCTCCACCTTGCCGGCTTTTCGCAGGGAGGTTATTCAACGATGGCGGCACATCGTGCGCTGGAGACACTGGGCGATCCCCGATTCCAGGTCGTCTCGAGCGCACCCATTGCGGGCCCGTATGATCTTGCTGGAGTCACATTCCCCGTCTTTCTCGAAGGGAACGACTCCTACCTTTCAGCCTACCTTGCCTACCTTGCGCATGCATACAGCACCATCTACAGTCAGCCGCTCAATTCCGTGCTGACCGACGACTACGCGAAAACCGTCCCGGGCTTGTTCGACGGCAATCAGGATGAATGGGTGGTAGCGCAACGGCTCCCAAGTCAACCCCGAGCCATGTTCCGGAAGGAATTTCTGGACGCTTTCGACAGAGGCGAATCTACCTGGTTCACAACGGCACTTGCGCAGAATCAGGTACTTCAATGGTCGCCAAAGGCGCCGGTGCGCCTTTACTATTCGGAACATGACCCGGTTGTGTCGCCGCGAGAAGCAATAACAGCCTTTAGTGAGCTCAAGAAACGAGGCTGCGACATTACGCTGATACAGGCAGGCGAGGCGGATCATGCCGGGACGGCTCTGTTTGCCGTGCCAAAGATCCGGCAGTGGTTTGACGAAAAGGCTTCAAAGCGCGGCGGGTAGCGCTGTCAATCATACGCTGGTCAGGCTCACTTGCTCGAATTGTCTCGCAACATATCCTCGGCCTGCACAGCCCTAGGAACCGTCTCGATCCCCGACAATTCCGGCACGTCGGAATCGGACGCGGAGCCGAGTTCTTTGAAGCGCCGCGCGGTGACCAGGACGCGGCTTTCGAGTGTAGCCACGGACTTGTTGTAGGCGTCCGTGGCCTTTTCGAGCGCCTTGCGCAAATCGGAGAAGTGCTCGCTCATGACGCGAATTCGGTCGTAGAGCTGTTTACCCAAGTCACTGATTACTTGGGCATTCCTGGCGAGTTGCTCCTGCCGCCATCCGTAGGCAACGGCTCGCAGCAACGCAATTAATGTCGTAGGAGTCGCGATAATCACTTTCTGGTCCACGCCGGCTTCGATCAACGTGGGATCATGTTCCAGTGCGGCGCTAAAGAAGGGTTCGCCGGGCAGAAAAAGGACGACAAACTCCGGGCTGCTTGGAAACTGGTTCCAGTAGGTCTTTGCGCCGAGACGCGTCATGTGGTCGCGCACCTGCCTTGCGTGGTCGCGAAACCGCTGCGTGCGCACGTCGTCGGTCTGCGCTTCGATGGCCTCCAGATACGCTTGCAGGGACACTTTCGAATCAACGACGATAGTCTTGTTGTTGGGCAGCCGGATGATCATATCGGGACGCAACCGCCCGCCGTCCGACTCAACCGACGTCTGCTGCTCGAAGTCGCAGTATTCGAGCATACCCGCCAACTCGACGACGCGCTGCAATTGAATTTCACCCCAGCGGCCGCGCGTGATCGGGGAGCGCAATGCGCGCACGAGATTTTGAGTCTCTTTTTGAAGCGAGGCCTGACCGGTTGTCAGCGATATGACCTGCTCTTTCAACGACGAATATGCTTCTACGCGCGACTTCTCCACCTCGCCGATTTGCGTTGTGACTTTCTCCAACGACTCCTTAATCGGCTTGACCAGTTCGTCAATGGCCTTGCGGCGCAACTCAAGATCGCCCTTAGCCCCTTCCTGGAATTTCGCGAGGTTCTCCTTGGCAAGTTCAAGGAACGATTGGTTATTGCTCTTGAGCGCCTCGGACGACAACGCTTTGAATGCATCCGTTAGCTTGGCTTGCGCATCTTCGATGAGCGCAAGCTTCTCCGCGGACGCCTTTCGCTCTTGTTCCACCAATGTCGTCATCTGAGATATGCGTGCGCGCAGTTCAGAATTCTGTTGCGTAAGCGACTGAACCGATGACTCTAGCTCGGGCACGCGCCGGACCTGAGCTTCTGCGGCGGCTCGTTGTGTCGCTTCGAAGGCAAGCGCATCGCGCACCTGCTGTATCTCGGAAAGCGTTGACTGAAGCCGCCGCTGCAGATCCGCCTCGCGATCTACACCGGCCTTAATCTGACTCTCCAGCCCAGCGACCGTTACCGCCGCCTCTCCGCGAGCTTTCTCTTCCGCGTGCTGCGCCTTGGATCGAAGCAAGAGCGCGACGAGGCCACCGCTAATCGCGGCGCCCGCAACAAATGCGGCGATCATCATTGCTTGCTCAAGCACACTATTGCTCCTCGATCAGTTCAAAGTCTTCTGAAGTACACGTCACCCGCGTTGCGCCCATGAGTTCAGCAAGCAATTGCTTACCCTCCAACAATACCTTGTCGCCCGCGCCAAAGCCCACATAACTCGCAACTATCCCACCGTACCCACCCGCAACCGCGCCGCGCATGGTCGGGAAATACAGATGAAACTGGTTTGTGTAACCGCATAGCAACGCATGGCGCACGGGAGCCGTCGCTTTTAGATCGAGTTGATACTGTACGAAGAACTCTCCGGGGACGCCAAGCAACGCCACATCGCCATTCAGCACGAGCGCAGCTACGGGCACGCTCAGTTCCGGCACAAGATAGCGACTGTATGGCTTGACAAGATCGCGCAGCCACGCGTGACTGCCGATAAATGTCCCCCAAACTTCTGGCTTAGAAAAATCCCAACGCAACCCCACATGTACCGAACTCTCCGCGAATGCGATGGATGGTAGTTCCGGTGGGCTCGTTTCGATTTCCGGCAATGCCGCGATAATCGATTGTGCCGCCTCGCGTCCGACCCCGCGCATGGCCTCCACTCCGCCATTCTGAATTGACGTCTTGTCCAGGTAAGGATTGATGTCGCCCGAACCGCCTTGGATGAACACACATTCCGCGCCAGTAGCCTCTTTTACGCAACGAGACAGTTCGCCGACGTAGTCTGCGGAATACTCGAGGTTCGATGGCCCCATCACGACCGGATGACACGCGAAATGAACCAGTACGGCGAGCGGTTTCCCGTCTGTAGTCTCCAGTTTGATGAGCGTCGCTTCGCGATCAACCGGCGATGTCGGCCGGCGATCCTCGTTACGCCACAGCATGCGGCAACGTCCGTCCGCTCCGATGACGCGCCGGTTGTGACCAATGTCGACGTGTGCGTGCCCGACGCCTATACACGCGGGTCGAAGCGCATCGACGGAGGCCTCGATCGCATCGCCGATGGCCGACTCAATTCCGGCAACGTGCGGCAGGTCCTCAAACTCCATTACCGGGGCGTGATGGGTGTGCGTCGCGCACAACATGACGTGTTGTACGCCCGCTCGCCGCGCGCGCTCGCGAATCCGCGCACACGAGCCCTCCACCGGCGCACGCCCAAGGTCAAGCGACACAACGCATGCGGTTACGTCGCCCGCGCGAAACGTCACCGCGCGCGCATACAGCGGATCAAGCTTTCCTGTCGCCGGGCCGGTACGGTCCCCGTAGCCCCACAGCGGAACTCCCGGCTCTGGCGTGATATCCCGTACGCCAATGCCCACTTCGAATTGGGTCACAACACTCCCTCCTGGAATGACTTTGCGACGTGTCACACTGAGGTCATTCTAGTGCTCCAAAGCTCCCAACGCTAGGGTGTCCCGTTTACGGGGCCTGCTTTCCTTGCTTGCTGTAGTGCAAAGGAGACTAAATGTCTCACAGTGCGCTTGAGCACGCTCACCTAAGCTCGCCGCCCCATCGAGTCCCTCGTCACAGGAAGTCGAGAGCAGGTCTACAGTCCTCAGCTTACTCCGCCTCTCCACTTCGATTGGCGTCGCGGTGGCGGATACGCGTGTTGGGGTGAATGCTCTGGATGTAACGGTAGAGTTCGCGCGCCACGGCAACAGATCGGTGTTGGCCGCCGGTGCACCCGACGCAGATGGTAAGGTAAGACTTGGGTTCAGCGGCATAGCGTGGAATTAGAAACTCTGCCATGCTCTTCATGCGTTCGAGGAATTCGGCCGCCAAGGGATTCTTCAGCACAAACTCCCGCACCGGCGCATCTTCGCCCGTCAGCGGGCGCAAGGCCGGATCGTAATACGGGTTTGGCAAAAAGCGCACGTCAACTACAAGATCCGCCTCGGCGGGCAGGCCGTTCTTGAATCCAAACGACACCACCGTGATCAGCATCTGCTGCGGTTCTTGTCCCGCCTGAAACACCGCCACGACACGCTCACGCAGTTGGGCGATCGAGGTGGACGTAGTGTCGACGACCAAGTCCGCACGCGCACGGACCGGCGCGAGCAACTCACGTTCGCGTTTGATGCCTTCGATCACCGATCCAGTCGAAGACGAAGCCGGATGTCTTCGTCGCGTCTCGCTGTAGCGTTGCTGCAAAATCGCGTCCGTGCTTTCGAGAAACAAGACCTCGGGACGAATCCCCATTTCGCCGACTTCATCGAGGTAGGCAGGAAGATTCTGCAGGTCTTCACCACCGCGCACGTCGACGCACACGGCAATCTGCTTTTGCGGGTGATCGGCGTGCAGAGCAAGTTCCGCGATGGTGTGAATCAGCGAGGCTGGCAGGTTGTCGATGCAGTAGAACCCGATGTCTTCCAGCAACCGCAGCGCGTGGCTCTTACCCGCGCCGGACATCCCTGTCACAAGCACAAATCGGGGCGACTCAGCCATCGGATTCGCTCATCATGCTCATGAGTTTGGCGTTGAGCTGCTGGGCCGGATGCACGCCGAGTTCCTTGAGGCGGTGGTTCAATGCGGCAACTTCGATAATGATGGCGATATTTCGGCCGGGCCGTACTGGTATCAACAGGTATGGCACGCGCACGCCTAGAATGGTGACGTGTTCGTCCGTCAGCCCCGTACGGTCGTACATGGTCGTCTGGTTCCAGTCTTCCAGTTCGACCACCAACCCGATGCGCTTGGAATTGCGGACGTGTCCGACGCCGTACACGCTCTTGATGTCAATGATGCCAACGCCACGAATTTCCATATGGTGCTCGATAACCGGCGACGATTCGGCATAGAGCGAATCTTCGCGGCGTCGCTTCACGGCAACGACGTCGTCGGCCACGAGCCGATGTCCGCGCTCGACCAGTTCCAGCGCGACTTCGCTCTTACCAATTCCGGGCGCGCCGACAATGAGTACGCCAACACCGTAGCAGTCGACCGTCGTTCCGTGGACGATGGTCTCCGGCGAGAATTCTTCGGCAAGTTGCAGAATAACTCGGCTGATGACTTCGTCGGTGTTCTTCCGGCTGCGAAGCACGGGAATACCGCGGCGGTTGCACATATCCATGAAGAGCTTGCTGGGCGTCAGACCACGCGAGAGCAGGAAGGCGGGAATCTCAAATGAGAACATCCCATCAAGCCGATGCTTCAGCACGGAAGGGCGCAACTGCTCCATGAAATGGATTTCGGTGTTGCCGAGAATCTGGATACGGTCGCTTGCGAAGTAATCGAGATAACCGCTTAACGCCAACCCCGGCCGGTTAACGTCGGCGGTGTAAACAGAACGGCCCACGCCCTGGAAGCCGGAAACGACTTCCAGTTCCAACTCTTCCCGCATCTCATCGAGCAATCGCGCAACCGCGATACTACTCTTGCGGTTGATGGGCAGATTCTGTGTGTCCATGCCTCCCTTGAGGGCCGCGCGTTGTGCGCGGCCCGAACCACATTCTAATGTTCTGGCTCTATCAAGCCAAACGTGGCGTCATCTTTGGAATACACCACATTCACTTTCTGCGTATCCGCGTTCACAAACACGAGGAAACTCTCATTTGCCAGTTCAAGCTGCAGCGCCGCTTCGACAGGGCTCATTGGTTTGAGAGCGATAGTCTCCCGAACCAACAAGTGGTTGCCGATGCGCATCGATTCCGGTTCCGCCAGCTCAGCCGCAGCTTCGGGAGCTTCGGCATCGAGTTGAGCAAAAATCTCCTTCCCTTTGCGAGCCTGGAACCTGCGTTGCCGTTCGTTGAATTTCCGGATTTGGCGGTCGATCTTGTCTACGACGGTATCCACGGAGGCATACATGTCCGGCGAGGACTCTTTTCCGTGAATTCGCACGCCGTTGGCGTGCAGTGTAATCTCGGCGATGTGGCGATGCTTCTCTACGCTGAGCACCACGTCAGCGTCGATCACCTTGTCGAAGTGGTTTCGAACCTTCACCAACCGGGACTCGACGTGGGACTTGAGCGCGTCCGTAATATCCAAGTGTCTGCCCGCTATCGATACACGCATAATGTCTTGTCCCTCCAATACTTATCCGCCTTCACACAGGGGGCGGATGTTAACATTCCGAGTTAACGCGTGTCAATTCGACTAGACATAATCCTCCAAGTTGACAAAATAAGTGGTAGGTAGTACTGGCCCCAAGGCCAAAAGACAGGCAGGTAGTTTCGAATACCCAAGCTCTGGTAGTCCGCTGAAACGTGTCTTGGCGAATCCCCTTGCGCCTAAGCACAATCCGCTTTTCTCCTGGCGACTGACAACTCACTCGCCGCACAACATATTGTACACGGAAACTTCCTTTTCCGCGAGTCTCTTTGTTCCGGTCAACGCGCACCTTTGAAAGCGCCCGATTGATCAATACCGGTACGTGGTCTAGAATATGAATATAGCCTCATTACATGAGGAAACATTCACCAGGAAGGAGACATTCCGTGTCGGCATCCCATCGCACCATAGGGACGTCAGGGCGGGAACGTGACCGAGACTTGCAGCGGTTATCCATTGTGGAGGCTGCTGAACAAGTCCTGAAGGCGAAGGGGTATCACCTCACCACTATCGAGGAAATCGCGCGCGATGCTTGTTATTCGGTGGGTACGCTATACAACTTGTTTGGGAGCAAGGAAAACCTGTACGCGGAGGTCATAGAAGGCATTGGGCGCCAGCTGATTTCGAGATTGGAGCACACGGCCTTACGAAAATGGGACCCCGACAAAGCCGTGGAGGAGTTGATCAAGATCCGGTTGTACAACTATCACAAGGATCGGCTCTTCTTCCAAGCGTTTTCGAGTGAGGGTCAGTTAGGAATTCAGCCGGGACCGTCGGAACTTCCGCCACGTGTCACGAGTCTATACGATAAGTACCTATCGGCAACGCAAGGCCTGTTTAAGCGCGTACTGGATCGGGAAGGAATTACCGGGCCTAATCCGCTGCATCTGGTGTTGAGTTTGGAGGGAATCATCCAGGTGTTCATGGGATATTGGTCTCGTCCGGCCCAATCGGATTCTACGGAGCAGATTGCGCGGCACATCAAAGAGATCTTGATTAGTCCCATCACGCTCCAACGTATCGGCGCCATGCACGCCTCCACTCATCGCGAGGTAAGCGAGCGCCGCGAGATCCACATCAGCCAATTCGATTTGGAGCGTCTTAAGGAACTCATCGAGGTCGCGAAGCGTTTCGGCAACGAGAATCAACAGGCGTATCTGGCCGAGCTGGAAGGCGAATTAGCGACCGCGAAAGTCGTCAGTCCGCGCGAAGTACCGCCGGAACTTATCACGATGAACTCCGTCATACGGTTGCGTGATCTCGATACGGGACAGGAATCGGTGTGCGCATTGGTCTTCCCACGCGATGCGGAATCGAAACGCGAGAACACTTCCATATTGAGCAGGCTTGGAACTGCGATAATTGGCGCGCGGGTAGGAGATATCATCACGGTCAACGAACGCCGATTGCCGAAGCGTCATCGAGTCGAAGCGTTGCTCTACCAGCCTGAAGCGGCCGGCGACTACCACCTGTAACCAAACCATGCCCAAGTGACACTTTCTACACGGAAGCGTCAGGCAATTGCCGGGACCCGGAAGACCTCCAGAGCGATTAGTCCGGGGCGAATTGCGAACCAGTAGTGTTACAGATTTAATTTGATCCCTATACCCTTATTATGCAATAATATATCAAATAGACAGTTCGGAAGTGCGGTTCGGGGGGAAGGGGGCGAATTGAGAAAAGCTATGACTATGACAAAGCGAATGTCGCTTGTCGTAGTGTTGGCAGTTGTTGCTGCCTATCTCCTGCCAAGCTTGGCGGTCAAGGGCATTCAGGCGCGTGGGTACGCCAAGCAGAAGACCGCGTTAAACCGATTACAGTCCGGTCGTGCGACTGGAAACGTGACTACCACCTATGTTGCGGGTAGCACGCGGGAACGCCACGGAATAGATGGCTATTGGCCAGACGACAACCGGCAACATGCAACCGTCATCGTCATCCATGGCGGAGGATGGAGCGGAGGGGCAAAGGAGTCGGCCCGAGCCGACTGTAAGCGCCTGGCGAACAACGGTTATGCCGCATTTACCATCAACTACACGCTTACTACCGAAACTGTTCCGTCGTTTCCTGGAGCGGTTGAGGATGTTCGGGCCGCTGTGCAGTGGGTCAGCAATCTGACCGAGCACGTCGACAGAAGACGCATCGCGCTCGTGGGTTACTCCGCGGGAGGTCATTTGGCACTCCTCTATGCAGCCCGGTATCCGGGAGAGGTGACGGGAGTAATCAACGTAAGCGGCCCGACGGATCTGCTCAAAGCGCCCGAAATACTGAAACCGTACGCCGAGGACTTCCTTGGGGCAAGCGCATCCGATAATCTTGAGCTTTGGAAGGAAGCGTCTCCTATAACCTACGTTAATTCGGGCGTGTACGCCAAGACGCGCATCGGCCTACTTGCAGGGGGCGTTGACCCATTGGTTCTGCCAGATGACGCTCAAGCGATGTATGACGCGCTTCGGAACGCGCACGTGGAAACGACCTACCTTCATCTGGGAAACGGTAACCACTGTCTGTTAGAAGCACAGGCAGTTCGTGACGCTATCATCGACGATTTCCTTAAAGTGGCGCGTTGGAAGCCGTAGCGCGCACTTGGCTCGTGCCTGGGAACACAAAAACTCGGCGTGTCAGATAAGACCTGCCTGAGTAAGAAGTTCTCCCACAATCGAAACGGAGGCGTCTGCACATTCCTTTCCGTGCTCCGCCGTGGCGTCGCGCGGATCAATGCCCCCTCCCACACCTTGCGGCGTTTCATCGCGGGATGCAGGCAAACGCGACAGGTCCACCAAGTCGGGCCGGTAATGAAGCATCAGGGATGTCTCATTACCTGCGGCATGGTCGATTTGGCTCTTCCAGCGCGTTGCGATGTCTTTTGTGACGCCTAACAGGCGCATGCCGAAACGGGATTCGCGCTCGGAGATATACTCGACCCATGACCAACGCGATGGGCCGTGTCCATCGGCGAAGACGGCCTGAAATCCGGCGCGTTTGAGTTGCACGAGGATTGCATCCACGATTTGAAGGTGCAACCCTTGAGGCGTCCAATAGCAGCTTCCATCGAGTTGACGAGGAGGCTTGGTTGTCTCGGCATAGTCCATGCCGATCAGCATGGCGCCGCCATCTGCAGGCTTGGCGCGGTCGGGACCGAGGTGAATCGGCGGCATGACAATTCCGCCAAAACGGCGAGCGCATTCGATCATGAGTGCTTCACTCTGTATGGCGTCGGACCCCAGAGGCAAATGCTCGCCGTGCCATTCAAGAGTCCCCAAGGGAAGATACGCGAGAGGGCGTTGCGCGAGGCGCGCACGGAACTCGTGCGGCAAGAGTTCTGCATAGCGTACCTTTTCGGGAGGCGAATCGCTTTGCTGGTGGCTCTCCGCGGCAGCGGTTTGTGTTGCTCCGCTCGCCAGTATCCCCGTGGATGCAGCGACCAGCCCCGTCTCGAGGAAATCGCGCCGGGAGGAATCTTCCGTGGTACTCATGTCTCGGCCTACCTTCCATTCTGGGATTTGAGTGCAGGACACAGATCGGTGGCGTCAATGAAGCCTAGGCAAGGGAAAGAAATGGCAGCCCGTAGGGGATTCGAACCCCTGTGACAAGACTGAGAATCTTGCATCCTAACCCCTAGATGAACGGGCCGCAAAAGCGACAGAACCGCTTTCGCGATTCCGGTATGTGTATGGTTGCCGGACTAGGACTCGAACCTAGAATTCCCTGGTCCAGAGCCAGGTGCCTTACCAATTTGGCCATCCGGCAATAGGTTCACGTTATGTTAGCGAACCCTGACACCACGTGTCAAGAAATCG
>JAIBAQ010000081.1 GCA_019695095.1 Candidatus Hydrogenedentota bacterium | reverse complement strand
GACATGCCCCCCTTGCCCCGTCAAATTGCACGGGGACACCCCCCCAGACGACTGACGACCCAGGCAAGCGACCCTTGAATCGTCAATTTGCATGGGGGGTGCACCCCCTCTCGGCGCAGTGCCTGGCACGGGACGCAGGCAAGATGCCTGCGACACAGTTCTTGCCAAACGTGCTTGAACAAACCGTCTTACTCTGTGCCCTCCGTGCCTCTGTGGTGAATCTCTCCGGGTGCCAGCAAAGATGTCCGGTGGAATTGTCGTAGCCGAGGGCCCCTTGAACCGCCGAATTGTTCCAGGGGGTACTCAGGGAATTTGGGGACTGACACAAGCGGAGCGAACGTAGTGAGCGAAGACGTGTCTGTCCCCAAATTCCAAGGCGAACTACTCACAAGTTCCAAGTCTCCGCCGTCCCATTGTCTCGGACCTATTGACATCTGAATCTTTATTCAGTATACTTCCCCTTGGACCGAGAACCGGCTCAGCCCCGGTCCGAGGAGAGTGCCATGAAAATGACGGAATTGCTGCGGTACGACATTCCCCCGGAAATTATCGCGCTTTGGCAGAAGCAGGAGAGCGAATCCCTGCTGCCGTTGCAGGAGATGGCCGTCAAGCGGCACAACCTGTTCGGGGGAGGCAATCTCATCATCCAGGCGCCGACCAGTTCCGGTAAGACGTTCATTGGCGAGATGGCCGCCATTCAAACCGCCCTCCGCCGGAAGAAGGTGCTCTACCTCGTTCCATTAAAAGCCCTCGCCGAGGAGAAGTACGAGGACTTCCGCGCCAAGTATTCGGAATACGGGATCGACGTCATCATCTCCACGCGGGACCACCGGCACTTCGACGAGGCGCTCGAATCCGGCCGTTTCTCCATTGCGGTCGCCGTCTACGAAAAACTGTCGCAGATGATCGTCCGCCGTCCGGAACGCCTCGAAGAGGTGGAGTTGGTCGTGGCGGACGAACTAGAAATTCTCTCCGACCCCGAGCGCGGGGCGCAGGCGGAGTTACTGCTTACCCGGCTGCTGCAAAGCAAGCGGCGGCTCATTGGTCTTTCGGCGGTGATCGGGCATGCGGACAAATTGGCCAAGTGGATGGGGGCGGACCTTGTCCACCACGACCGGCGGCCCGTCGAGCTGCGCTACGGCGTACTTCACAACGGTGTCTTCAAATACCGCACTTACAACGAGTACGCGGAAACCCAGGAAGACTTCGTCAATGCGCATTCCGAATCGGCATGGGAAGAACTGACGACGAATCTATGCGAGTTCGTCAAGCGGGACGAGACGTGTCTGGTGTTCGTCAAGGCGCGGCACGAGTCGCGGCGGGGTGCGGAACTGCTTGCGGGGCGCGTCGCGTTGCCGCCGGCAAAGCATGCGCTGGAGGCCTTGCGCCGCCTCGAAGCCACCCACTCCCGCGACAGTCTCTTGAACACGCTGGCCTCGGGCGTGGCGTTTCACAACGCCGACCTGTCGCGGGAAGAGCGCCTCATTGTTGAAGCCGGATTCCGCTCCGGCGAGATCAAGGCCGTCGTGGCGACCAGCACCCTTGCCATCGGACTCAACCTGCCCGCGCACAACGTCTTCATGGCCTCCGACAAGTGGCGTTACGATTCCCGATTCGGCATGCCGTGGAAGACGCCTGTTCTGCGTTCGGAATACGAGAACATGGGCGGACGCGCGGGACGCTACGGTTCCGGCGCGCCGTTTGGACGCTCCATCCTGATTGCAATGACTCCTTTCGATCAGGCCACGTTGTGGCGGAGGTATATCGAAGGAGAACGCGAGCGCGTCGAACCGCAGTTGGCTCGCGACCCGCTAGAAAATCATGTGTTGCGACTGGTGGCGTCGCGCGCCTGCTTCACCGAAGAGGAATTGCAGACTTTCCTTGAGAACACCCTCACCGGCGTGTGGATTTGGGCCGAGACCTATACCATCGACGAGATCGAGTTCCGTATCCGCTCCGCCGTCAACCGCGCCGTCGATGCGGGCATGCTCGCCAAGGACGCGTCAGGAAGGCTATCGGCAACTCCGTTCGGGCAGGCCGTGGCGGCAAAGGGCATTACCATCGCGACAGCCTTGGAACTGGCGCACTGGGTTCGCGAATCGGAGACGCGGGTCTGGTCCGAGCTTGACCTCATCCTCGCGGCGGCGATGACTCCCGATGGGCGCATGGTGCAAATCTCCTTGACCTCGCGCGAATACGAACGCGCGGACTATCCGGGGGTGCTTAAGCGGCTGACCTTGGACGAGGACCTTTCCGCGGACGTCCCCATGAACCGTCTGCGAAACTGCAGCCTGACCCCTTTCTTCGAAGAAGTCCGCGCGATCAAGATCGCGCTGTTCCTCATGGACTGGATCGACGAACTGCCCATCTACGAAATTGAAGACCGGTATCACACCTTCTTTGGACAAATCGTCGCGGCGGCGGACCAACTCAGTTGGCTCGTCGATACCACGTCGGCCATCGCGGGAGCCTTCGGAGGCAATCGCGAGTTTATCGACCGTATCGCCCGCCTCTCGGAACGCCTGCAAAACGGTTTACGCGAGGCCGCGCTTCCGCTTGCCCGGCTGCGCCTGCATGGCCTCACGCGCAACGCGATCCTCGCGCTCGAAGCCCATAACCTGCTTGAACCCAGGACGATTGCCTCCGCCCCGGCCCAGGTTCTCGCGCAATGGATGCCCACCACAACGGCCCACGATCTCCGCTCCTGGGCCCTTTGCCACAACGACGAGGACCCTACCCCATCCGGTTGGGAGGCCTCCCCATCGGCCTCCCAACCAATCCTCGTCGTAGACGACCGGCGCCCGGACGAAGTCTGGATCGAAGGGAAGCCGGTCCGTCTTCAGGAAAAGCAGTTCCGCATGCTGCGGACCCTCGCCGCCGCGCCCGGGGAGTGCGTACCCTATGAAACACTCTACGATGCCGTTTGGGGAGATGCCGTCGTGGAATCCGTGCAGATGCACTTCCAGAAACGCCAGATCATTCAGCGGATCAAAGAAGTTGCCCCCCTGCGCAGCGGACTTATACGAACAATCCCCAAGCGCGGTTTCCTGCTTGAACTCGCCCCTCAGGAAGTGGCGCTACTCCCCGCCACGGTCGGCAACGCGGCGTAAACCAGGCTGCGCAAGCGGTTTCCCCTGCCCCACTGCGGAGAGGAATTTCCTGCTTCCCAAATTATGACTCAATGGCTAAAATATGACCTATCGTTCAGGCGACCGGTAGACACCCGGCCGCCGCAAAGATATGATGGGGTCCAAGGGTAGCCGGGGAGCACGAGACTCGTGAGCAAATACGATAGTTACCGCGAAAACGTCCTGCGTGTGAGTCAAACCTTATCGAGAGATGGATACTTCGGAACTCGTTCGGGTACCGGAGGCAACGTGTCCGTGCTCATCGACGACGAAGACGCCATCGCCATTACGCCGTCGGGCAAACCGTATGAGAATATGGCACCCTCGGACATCTGTATCGTCGGACTCGACCAGCGATGGATCGAGTGCTCATCGGAACCGTCGGTGGAAACGGGCATGCACATCGCCGTCTACCAAAACCGGAAAGACGTAAACGCCGTCATCCACACGCATCAGCCGTATGCGTCAATCTTCGCGCTGTTGAACCATCCCATCCCGGCGTTGTTCGATGAGGTGGCCATTACGATCGGGCCCAAGGTGGAGGTAGCGCCGTATGGACTCTCGGGCAGTCCGGAACTGCTGACAAACGTGGTGTCCAAACTGGACAATCGATGCCACTGCTATATTCTCCAGAATCACGGTGCGCTGAGCATCGGCCGCAACCTCGAAAAGACAGCGCACTACGTCGAACTCCTCGAAAAGACCGCGTGCGCGTATTACCGCGCTTTGAGCACTGGTCTGCCCATTACCGAACTGCCCGAAGAAGTTGCAATGGGTGTGTTCGAGTTTACGAAGAGTTCACAGGACATGGAGATCGCCCGCAAAGAAAGCCGCGCGGCCGAAGCCAAGTGAGTAACGAACCCTGCATACTCGCCGTTGACTTAGGCACGTCCGGGTGCAAAACGGCGCTGGTCACCACGCGAGGCCAAGTCCTTGGCTGGGAGTTCGATCCCGTCACCACGGTACACCTCCCCGGCGGGGGCGCGGAGCAAAACCCCTCCGACTGGTGGGACACGCTCGTTTCGACGACGCGCCGTATCCTCGCCGACAATCTCGTTCCGCGCGAACGGATTGCGGCCGTGTGCTGCACGACCCAAGGCGAAGGCACCGTGGCCGTCGATGCCGACGGCCGCGCGCTGATGAATGCGATCCTCTGGATGGACTCGCGGGGTGCAAAATGCCTGCCCGAGATTATGGGGGGCATGCCGAAAGTCAGCGGCTACAATGCGCTTAAGCTGCTCCGATGGATTCGCCTTACCGGGGGAGCGCCGTCGCAAACGGGCAAAGATCCCGCGGCGCACATGCTGCTTATCAAACACGACCACCCGGAAGTCTATCGCGCAACGCACAAGTTCCTGAATGTGCTCGACTACATGAACCTCCGGCTCACGGGCAAGTTCGTAGGCACGTTCGATTCCATCATCACGTCGTGGGTCACCGATAACCGCAATCCCGATGCGATCCACTATTCGGACGCCCTGCTGCGCGGGTGCGGCATTGAACGCGAGAAGTTCCCGGATATCGTGCCCTGCACGCAAGACCTGGGCCCTATCACAAAGGAATTCGCAGAGGCCGTCGGTCTGCCACCGACGGTGAAGGTTGTGGCCGGGGCCATCGACAATACGGCGGCTGCAGTTGGTTCCGGCGCCGTGGACGACTACGCGGCACACTTATACATCGGAACGTCGTCGTGGCTCGCCGCCCACGTGCCGTTCAAGAAGACCGACATTGCCGCGTCGCTCGCATCGCTTCCCTGCGCAATTCCAGGACGCTACCTGCTCACGGCCTTGCAGGCTACGGCTGGGGGCAACCTGACGTTTCTGCGCGACAAGATTCTGTATCACAAGGACGAACTGTTGCAGGAAGCGCAGACGCCGGATGTGTACAAGATCATGGACCGCATCGCGGACCGTGTGCCCGCGGGCAGCAACGGCGTCATGTACACGCCATGGATCTTCGGCGAACGCGCGCCCGTCGAAGACCGCACCGTGCGGGCTGGGCTCTTCAACCTATCGCTTGAGAACTCGCGCGAGGACATCATTCGGGCCGTAATGGAAGGGGTCGCGTTCAACACGCGGTGGCTGCTGGTTCCGTTTGAGCGTTTCACCAAACGCAGGACTGACTCCATCACCATTGTGGGTGGCGGGGCCGTTTCGGATGTATGGTGCGGAATCTTCGCGGATGTCATGGACAGATCGATTCTGCAGACCAAAGACCCCATTCAGGCTAATGCGCGCGGCGCGGCCTTCATCGCGGCACTCGGGTTGGGTCACATACGAGCCAGCGACATCCCCGGCTGCGTCGAGTGTAAAAAGACGTACACCCCCACCCCGGAACATCGCGCCGTATACGATAGGCTGTACAGCGAATTCGTGGCGATCTACAACAAAACAAAAGGCATCTATCGCCGGTTGAACGGCTGACAGATGCCTCGCGTATCGATAACCTACAGCGCGGCGTCCTTCTAGGCGTCCACGCCTTCCATGCTCCCCAGGACGCGCCGGAATGCGGCAAGCGCATCGTCAATCACGGCGTCTGTGTCGGCCATGCTTGTGTAAATGCGGCTTCCCGCGAGCGTAATGATCCCTTCGGCGGTAAAGGCCGCGCCAATCTCTTGGGCAATGCGTTTGCGCTCGAATACGTTTTCGAAGAAATTGGGATCGGTCAAATTGACCTGCAGCAAGCCAGCCGTTTCGAGGTGCACAATCGAGCCATGATTAAAGACCACGAACGGAAGTTCGAACTCGTCGATGATCGTTTGAAGACCCGCGCACAACCTATCGCCCGCGCGTCCAGCGAGAACCGGCGCATTGGTCCGCTGCATTTCGGTGATGGCGAAGTAACCCGCGGCGCAACTGATGGGATTGGCCGACAAGGTGCCGCCCACAAGAACGCGCTCTTGCCCGGAACCGATACCCGCGCCCAATCGCGCCATGATGTCGGCGCGGCCGCCGACCCCGCCCGCCGCGGGATAGCCACCCGCAACGCACTTTCCGAACACGGTCAAGTCGGGCTTGACGTTGAAATAGCCCTGCGCGCCGGATAGGCCGACGCGGAATCCCGTGACGACTTCGTCGAAGATCAGCAACGCGCCGAACTCGTCGCACAGTGCACGCACGCGCTCGTTAAAATCGCGCGTGACGGGGCGTGTGGCGCTCTCGGGTCCAAGCGGCTCGACAATCACGGCGGCGGTGCCGCCCTTCTTCATGTTTCCTTCCAATAGCGCCCGCAATCCTTCGGGGCCGTCGATATCGTTGGGAAAGAACTCTTGCGTGTGCGCAAGGCACTCGTCGGGAATGCCGGTGGACTCGAACGCTCCCGACCCGGGTATACGCAAGCTGAACGTGAGTTGGTCGCTCCACCCGTGGTATCCCGCGCCGACCTTGATGACCTTGGACTTCTCCGTGAATGCGCGCGCGACTCGAATCGCAGCCATGCAGGCTTCGGTGCCGCTCCCCAGCATACGGAACATCTCGACGGACGGCATCAACTCATTGATGAGCTTCGCGAGCTTAAGTTCATACTCATGAAAAAGTCCCGTAACCGGGCCGCATTCTTTCAGGAGTTCGATGACCTTGTCGCGAACTGGAGCGTAATTGCTGCCCAGCACGGTCGGGCCGCCCGCCTGAAGAAAATCGATGTAGCGATTGCCATCCACGTCCCAGAGGTAAGGGCCTTCGGCTTTGGCGATATTCAATGGGAACGGGTAGTTGAATGCGAGGTTGTGCTGCACGCCGCCGGGAATGTACTTGGCGGCCTCGGCTGTCGAGGCTTTGCTGCCCTTGCAGCGCGTTTCGAAGTAGCGAAGGTACTCCTCCATCTTATCGCGACGAATCGAGCGCGGTGGCACGCTAACAAGCCGCTCGCACTTCGCAAGGATATCCTGGGTATCGGGCCAGTAAGACAACGCAAATTCATGTGACGCCATGGTAAAGCTCCCTCGCTTCCGTGTACGGTCATCGTATTTCGCTGGGATACCTCAGATCAATTCGCCCCCCGGACTAAGCGTGCACCCATCCACGGCAAGCTGACGGGGCTATGCGGCACGAGTCAGACTCCAGCGCCTTTGCGCAACTGTACCGTAAACAGCATATCGCCCGTTTCGGTGATCTTTTCGCCCTCCGCCGGCGAGGTCCCCCCATCATCTTTCCTATTGGGCCCTACTGTGTACACAGTGAAACTCATCTCGTCGTGGAGATAGCGCAGAGGCTTGGCATCCATACAGTCGAGCGGCGTCTTGTCGAGATACTGGGGCACCAGTTCATCCAGAGTATCCGGTAGCGTGCCCCTATCTTGCCAATACCGCAGAATAGCGCACGCCGAAACGGCGCAGTTCAGCAGACTCGTGTCGCGCGCCTGAGCTTCCATGGCGCGGCCCAATGACGGGATCTGAAGGTCGGAGACAATGGTAAGGAACTGCCGAAGTCTGCCCCTATTCTCGAAGTCTGCTTCGTTGTAGAGTTTTTCGGAAAGCGCGCGGCCTTCTTCAGGGGGCAGTTTGGCGGCCTTGATCATCTCGTCCAGCATCTCAAGACCGTACTCCTGGTCCACGCGATTGCGCCATGCCAGTGGACCCCACGATGCACTTGGGAGCCCAAACTCTCCAAGGGGCGTATTGCCACTCAGCGCGTCCATAAACATGCAGCGCTCTCCGAGAAGGCCGGTGTAGATACAGTCGCCCGTATTTATAGCCTGTATTGCATCTTGGATCTGCTTCAGTCGATCGGATGTAAACGATGTTCTGTTGAAGCATTGCTCAAGACCTGAGACCAAGATTGCGTGCATGGCGATACGTACAAGCTGTGAAATGAGGAGGGGCTCTTTGGAGGTAGCCTCGCTCAATCGAGCGGCTGCTAGTATCGTTTGGACAGCTTCCTCCGATTTCCCCAGTTCCGACTCGTAGGTCGCCTTCAGGCATTCGACGCGCTGAAGCGAACGGAGTCCGGCGAGGTGAGGCAGTTCCACGGAGTATCCCATCGAGTAGTTCAGCGGGAATCGACATGCGGACAGTTTTACAGCCTCACTCACAGACTGGAGGCTCTTTTCCTCTTGCAGGAGGTACGCTTCGATTTCGGCTCTCAATTCCTCTGAGATTGGTTCCGTGGGCTTCAGTTGCGCCTGCTTCCCCCCTACAAACGGCATGAGCGTTTCGTGATTGGAGGGTTCATGGTGAGCGTCAATTGCGGCCTGCAAGGGGATTGCTGCATTGTTCTCGTCTTCGACAGCGCCGATCCAACCGTCGATATCGGCGAGTGTGGCTGGTTCGCCCGCATCTCGTATGGCCTGATTACGGACCTCCGTCGCATCTTCCAGACGTTGGATGTACAGTCCCGCAATCATGGCCGCCGCAACGAGAAGAACCACGATCACGACAAATGCACCCAGGCAGCCTTTGGCGCAGCCCGAGCCCCCGCCTTTGCGCCCATGTTCGTATGGAGATGCCATGATATCCTCCCCCGGTTGGATCCGATCCGGCAATGCAATCAGCAGTCAGATACCGAAAATCGCGCCATCGACTTCACGGAATGGCGTATGCCTATTCCGTCCGTGGCCGACTCGTCATTCTTCCGAATCCAGCGTAGCTGGTCGATCCCCATTCAGACGCGACTCGCGGCTTCTGCGGCGAATCTCCTGAAAAAAGCCGGACAAGAGCGCCCCGCATTCGTCTGCAAGAAGTCCCGGGTAAACCTTGGGCTGGTGGTTAAATCGCGCGTCTTCGAGCAGATTCATGAGGGTGCCGCAGACGCCCGCTTTGGGGTCGTGCGCGCCGAAATAGACTTCGGGTATGCGCGCCAGGATGATGGCTCCCGCGCACATGGGACACGGCTCCAGCGTGACGAAGAGTTTGCATTCCTCCAACCGCCAGCTACCCAGCTTGTTCGCGGCTTGCGTAATCGCGACGACTTCGGCATGTGCCGTCGGGTCTTGAAGCAATTCGCGCTGATTGTGTGCCTTACCGATAATCTGGTTGTCATAAATGATCACGCAACCCACCGGAACCTCGCCCTCTTCCTGGGCGCGTTCGGCTTCGCGTATCGCGTATCGCATGTATCGAGCATTGTCGTCTAGCATAGGGGTGGATTGTGATGTCACGAAGCCTGCCTGTCAAGTTCCTGAAACTGGACGCAGCCGCACCGTAAACGGGATGTCACCCTTCTTCTTCAGTTGGCTTGGCTTCTCTGGCGGCAACCCGCCGTTGTCCGTCTTGTCCGGGCCTACGCTGTACACGGTGAACCCGCCTTCGTCGTGGATATAGCGCAGGGGTTGATTGTCCATCCAGTCTACCGGCACTTTTTGCAAATAGTGTGGAACCAATTCGGTGAGTGCATTGGGAAACGCTCCGTTGTCCTGGCGATATCGGAGAAGCGCAATTCCCGTGGCGGCGCAGTTCAAGAGACACGTGTCGCACGCCTGCTTCTCCACGTCGTCACACAACATCTGGGCATAGTCACTGATGGTCGCTGTTTCAAAAAGCTGAAGCCCGTCCTGATTCTCACGTGAGTCTTCTTCGACGATGTGTTTGGCTCGTTCGAGGGCTTCTGAAGGTTGCAAGCGAGATGCTTCAACAAGAGAATCCATCACTGTCAAGATACGTTCGCAATCCAAGCTCGATTGCAGCCTTCTACCCCAATGGTCGAGGTTCACCAGATCAGACACTGTGACTGGCCCAGAACTCCCGCTGCTGTTCGCGATCCTATCCAGGAATATGCAACGCTCGCCAACAGACTCCATAAACATGCAATCCCCTCTGTTCGTCTTTTCGACTTCTTCCTGCAGCGACTTCAACTGTTCCACGCTGAATGTTGTCCGACTGAGGGATTGCTCGAGCGCATCGACAAACAGGGCATGCCTATCGATACGATTCAATTGAGAGTTGCGCGTAGGTTCGCTGCGAGTAGCCTCGCTCAAACGCGCCCCGGAAATGAGTGCTTGATACGCGGATTCGCCGTTGCCGGTCTCGGATTCATAGACGGCCTTGAGAGACATCAGACGTTGGAGTTCGAGCAGTGGCGCTGTGTGCTGAAAACCGTACACATAACCCGTATAGAGATCGAGGGGAAACCGGCAGGAGGATAGCTTTGCGGCCTCGTTCACGTGAAGCAGCGTCTCCTGCTCGCTTGCCAGGTAGAGCGATGCGGCAGACATCATGTCATCCGGGAATGGTTGCTCGAAGCTAGGCGGTGTCACCTTGTTTACGTAGGGGATGGGAGACTCCGGATTTTGTGGGGCCCGATGCTTGTCGATGGCCGCCTGAAGTGGGATGGCAGCGTTTTCTTGGTCAGAGACTTTTCCGATCCAGGCTTCGAAGTCCACATAGCTGGCCGGCAATCCGGAATCGCGAATTGCCTGGATTCGCGCCGTGGTATTGTTTTGCAGCTTCCCTACGCACCAGAGCATCACGCCCAGAAGAGCGACAATGACGACCAGCAGGATCGACAGCGCGGACCAGAAGCCTTTCCTGCGGGAAGAAGCACCCCCCGCGGACGACCCTTCTGTCCTCACAGTTCCTCTCCTTCCATACAGACTTCAGCCAACATCTTCCCTCAAGTCTACGGCCTCAACCTGACGGCAAACGACATATCGCCCGTTTCCGACAGATCCTCGCCTTCCTCCGGCTCCCTGCCTCGTTCGTCTTTCCTGTTTGGACCGACGCTGTATACGGTGAAGGCGTGGTCATCGCGCACATAACGCAACGGCTGACCGTCCATGCAGTCGATTGGAGGTTGTTCCAGGTACTGCGGAACGAGTTCGGTCAACGTCGCAGGGAGAGTATGCTTCTCAAGGCGATACCGCAGAAGAGCACACGCTGAGATTGCGGAGTTGAGTGAGCTTGCGTCACGGGCCTGCACTTCCAACGATTTCGTCAGTACGGGAATCTGCATGTCGGAGATTACGGTCAAGAACTGAGAGAGCCTACTTCTATTTTCAGGCATCCATTCGTCATGGAGTTCCTCGGCCCTATTCCAGCCCTCACCAGGCGGCAACTTCGCCGCTTCGATCATAGCGTCAATTGTCTCCAAATAGGTTTCTTGATCCAGGCGATACCGCCACCCCAACGGCCCCCACGATCCACTGAAGACGCCTGGGCCAGACATCGGCATTGCGCCATAGAACGAATCCATGAGCACACAACGTTCTCCGAGAAGACCGGTGTAGGCACAATCGCCGGTATTGATAGATTGCAGCGCGTCTTGAAGTTGCTTCAGTTGATCGGACGTGAATGATGTCCGATTGAGACAATGTTCCGTGCCTTCCAAAAGCATAGCGCGCAGCGCTATGCGAACTAATTGCGAAATGAGGGCTGGTTCCCTGCGGACGGCCTCGCTCAACCGCATTCCGGCGAGCAGAGTCTCCAAGGCATCTTGTGACTTCCCTATCTCGGACTCGTAAGTTGCCGCCAAACATACGTCGCGCATGAGCGTGCGCAACTTTGCGAGACGGGGTAGATCTGCGATATCCCCCCCCGAGAAATTGATTGGGAAGCGACACTCGGAGTACGTTGCAGCTTCTTTCAAGGCAAGAAGACAAGTCGCATTCTGTTCGAGGTAAACGGCGGTCTCAGTCCGCACGGCATCGGACAGCGGATCCGTCGGCTTTAGGGAATTGAGGTTACCGGTGACAAAGGGGAGCTGCGCATCAGGACTCGCCGGGCCGACACTTGAATCCATGGCCTTTTGCAGGGGAATCGCCGCGTTGTCTTTGTCTTCCACGCGCCCGACCCAGGCTTCGAGATCTTCCAGGGTGGCGGGCTCTCCTGCGTCACGAATGTCCTGAATTCGCGCGTTGATCCTCTCATCTATGTTCTCGACGTAGAGTGCCGCCAACATAGCCAGAACCAAAAGGAGGAATACGACGGCGGTAGCAAGACCCAAGCAACCTTTGGAACAGCCGCGTCCCGGTTTGTTTTTCCCATGTTCATGCTCAGATGCCACGTTTCTCTCCTTTATGGCACAATACCCCCCTTTGGATATGTAGAATTTGGCGCGCATCGATCATTGAGAGCCGCGCCAAGAAATACTTTCGGGGGGCAACGATCTCATGAAGAAGCGACGGACCGCAATTCTCTGCTTGATATTAGCAGGAGTGGTTGCGCTCACCGCAGGAAGCAAACTCTTTCGATCGAGAAAACCGGTTCCAGAAGGTTCGCCGACGGTGCGTCCGGAGGGCGAGGGTTGGATCGACTTGCTGGATGCAGAACATGCACCGGGATGGAAGAACATCACCGACGACAAGGACATCTTCGAGTTGAAGGATGGCGTACTTCATATCTACGGCAAAACGTTGCTGCCGCTTCGTTACGTGGGGTACGAGCCCGAGCGATTTAGCAGTTTCGATTTGCATGTGGAGTTTAGGCTTGCCCGGCGCGCCAATAGCGGCGTGTTTTTGCGAGCGCAGCCAAACGATCCCGTCTATCGCGGCTTTGAAGTGCAGGTTCTAGACGACTTCGGGCATGCGCCTACGAAGAATTCGTGCGGTTCCATCTACGATGTGGTCACGCCGATGTTCAACATGTCGCGACCCGCGGGAGAGTGGAACTCTTTCGATATATCCGTGGTGGGTCAAACCGTGTCGATTACGATGAACGGCTGGCTGGTTATACAGACGGACCTATCCAAGATGACGACCCCGTACGGTAAGTTCAAAGTGGCCTATAAGGATCTGCCGCTCGAAGGAATGCTCATGTTCCAGGATCACGGCGGCGAAGCGTGGTATCGAAACGTCTTGCTAAAGAAGCGCTGACTACTTCACCAGAGCGGGTTGGTCCACGACTTCCCGGTAGAGATCTTCGTACTGTCCGACAATCTTCTCTTTGGCGAAATGCGAGATGACGCGCTCGCGTCCGCGCCGCCCCATTTCCCGGGCCATATCGTTGTCCGTGAGAATATCGATGGCGCGCGCGGCCATGCTTTCAATGTCACCGACCTCGCACAGGTATCCCGTTTCGCCGTTGACAATCACTTCGCAAATACCGCCGCTTTCCGTGCCGATCACGGGAACCTCGCAGGCCATGGCTTCGAGAGGAACGAGTCCGAAGCTCTCGTGCTCGCTGGGTTGCATGATCAGGTCGGCACACGGGATGAGGGTTTCGATGTTCTCGTGATTACCGAGAAATCGCACCTTGTCCGCAATGCCCAACTGGCGCGCAACGCCCACGGCTGACAAGCGCTCCGGGCCGTCGCCGACCATAACAAGTCGCGCGGGTACACGGTCGCTAATCTTTTTGAATGCGCGCACGACATCGGTGACCCGTTTCACGGGCCGGAAGTTCGAGATGTGCATAACAATCTTCTCGCTCTTTTCGGCGAGTTTGCAGCGCTCGGGGGCACGGCCGCTGAATTTGTCGAGATTAAGGAAGTTGTAGATTGTGCGGACGGGCACGTTCAGTTTGAATTCGCGCCGGGTTTCCTCGGAAAGCCACTCGGAAACCGATGTCACGGCATCGCTGCCTTCCATGGCGTAGCGCGTAATGCGGAAGAAGGAGGGATCGGAACCGACGAGTGTGATGTCAGTGCCGTGAAGCGTCGTGACAATCTTGAACGGCCTATTCGTGGTCAGCATATCGCGCGCGAGCAAAGCGCACACGGCGTGCGGAATCGCGTAGTGGGCGTGCCACAGTTCGATTCCATATTCTTCGGCTACTTCGGAGATTTTGGTCGCCAGCGCAAGTGAGAACGGTGGATGGCGAAACAGCGGATAGCTGACCAAGTCGACCGAGTGGCTGAACACATTGTCGTGATAGCCGTGAAGCCGGAACGGGGCTTCGAAGGTCACGAAGTGGATGGTGTGCCCGCGCTCGGCAAGCGCGAGGCCCAACTCTGTGGCAAGGATGCCGCTACCGCCCGCGGAGGGATGACAGGTGATACCTATTCTCATGGATTTCCTTCCATGCCCGGAGGGATTTGCACCCCGAGGGGCGTCTGGACGTAGAGCGGCTCGCCGTACGTCGCACCGATGCTTTTCCCCCAATAGGCCGCCTTCACGCGAATGGACTCCCAGAACTCTTCCGACGAGACGTACGTGGGAGTCCCTTGATACTCCGGATTGAAGAACTGAGAGCGATAGGCGCGAAGCGCTTCCAGTTTCGTCTCGAATTCCTTCGAGATATCGACCACGAATTGCGGCGCCGTAGGCTCGCCGTAGACGCGGTAGTAGTACACGACCGGCGCGCGATGGGGCGGCGCATCGGATTCAATACGTGAAAGACCGGCGAAGTAGTTTGCGTCGCGCGCCAGGGCGTGCGCGGCGGAATGATCGGGATGGCGGTCCTGATCGTAGGGTGCAAGAATCACGCGCGCACGAAAGCGTCGCAGGATTGGCACGACTGTGCGCTGCATGACGGACGTGTTGGCGAGAGCGCCATCGGGCAGACACGCGTTTTCACGTTCGGCGACACCGAGTATCCGGGCGGAGTCGGCGGCTTCCTGCTGCCGCTCTTCGACAGAGCCACGAGTACCCATCTCACCTTGCGTGAGGTCGAGAATGCCAACGCGTCTCCCCGCGAGCACGAGTTTGCGCACAAGCCCGCCTATTCCGATTTCAACGTCATCGGGGTGAGCGCCAATTGCGAGAATATCAACAGCCACAACCTTATCCCTCGGATTACAGCACAGAACTATAGCTCAATTTCGGTGAGACCGCTAGGTCTCGGCGATTCGGATTGCGACACCACGTTCTGCCGCGCAGCAAATTGAGATTCGAATTCGATTTGCCCGGTAATCCGATTCACCAGATCCCAGCCATGTTCGAACAAGTACGAGAAGATCGTATACACACGCTCTTGCGGACGCCGCCATGGCGCCAGCGCGCTGCACAATCGCGTCATTTGCTGCTTCGCTGTGTGCACTTTCGCCTCGTCCGCGCGCATGACCGCGCGCTCGAGACGCTCCAGTTCGAATTCAATGCGCTCGCGCAACGAAGGGATGTAGGCAGAAAGGTGTTTGTCGCGAGATTCCAGCGCCAGCGCAAGTCCTTCAACCACCTTGTTGAATTCTTCCCTGCGGGCGCGGATTTCGGTCAGAGCGACTGAATCGGCAGCGGACTCAAGCGCCCGCTCCAGCAGTGCCTCAAACGGCTGCTCCAGATCGGCGTAGCTCAGTCCAGCGCGGCTTCGCAGTTTGTTGAGCTTGATGCTTGTGAGAACCGCCCGTGCGCGGGGATATACAACGGGCATCGAATAGCCAAAGTGCTCAAACACGGACTTGAGCTGCGCCCAATACGCGATCTCACCCGGACCGGCGACATACGCTTCCGGCGCGAAGAGATGCTGTTGGACGACACATCGAAGCGCGACATTGGGGCTGAAGTGCATTGGCTCGGACTCCAGCAGCGCGAGCAGTTCCTTTACGGTGTAGCTGAGCCCTGTTTCCAGCACATGAAAGGACCCCTCGCCATAGGAGACTTTTCTACGGCGGCCATCCACCTCAACAAAGAAACTGCAATCCGCATCACTCCGAAGGAGCTGCGGGTCGTATCCCAATGCAGCCAACCGGCGGCCGGCCTCGTTGGTCAAGCGCGTGGAAACCAGCGGATCGGAGATTTCTTTCAGGAGGACCTGTGTTGAGGCCAGGCGCGCAAACTCAAGATGCGGAGAAAACAACACCAGGTCGGTGTTTTGAAAGAGGTGTGCCAACAGCCGGGCGACCCAGTCGGACAGCGAGGTGGCAGCATCCACTGTTTCATGGAGCACCCGGGCCACCTCGGCGCGGAATTCGGAACCGGTGGTATTCTCGGCGGCCTGATTCACCAGGGTATGAAGGGATGCCTCGACGGGAACACGATGCAGTGGCCGCCCGTTGACATCACTCTTAGGTTCGTAGGTGAGCGTGAACGGTTCGTGGTGCTTTGAGAGGAAGTGTGCGCTCCTCGCCTCTTCGAAATCGTGATCCTCGCTCCCCACCCAGAAAACGGGGATGCACGGCACACCGTGCTTTTCCCGAATCCGGCGCGCTAGCCGAATTGCAGTTGCCGCTTTATAGATGGTGTACAAAGGCCCCGTGAAGATTCCCGGTTGCTGGCCGGTGATAATCACGGCTTCGTCACCGTGGATTGTGCGTTCGAGGCCCAGTGCAGCCTGGTACTCGCGGAGTCCTTCCAGAAAACTGGTATCCCATACTCTGGGCTTCGGCGGCGCTTCAAGCAATGAGCGCGGGTCGCGGGCGAAGAACCGCAGACTGCGTTCATGCCCGTTGAGGTAATCGGCAGTGATGGTGCTCATGGCCTCAGACCTTCTTTCCGATGACGATCATGCGGGGTTGGTCATCCGATAACGGAGCGCCCGCATAGTTTCCGTAGCACTGGTCCACTGAGAGGCCGGCGCCGCGCAGCATCGATACGAACTCTTCCTGTTCATAGAGGCGGACAGACTCCGAGGTGTGCTCCACTTCCATCCCGTCTTTCAAGACGCGAGTAGACTTGTTAACACGCCGGAGCGCCAAATCAATCCATCGCGTTTCACGAATCTCGTATCCCTCCGATGTGCGGGAAGAAGAGGGCTTAAGAGTGGAACGGGCGTGCTTGGCATTCATGTAGTCGATGAAATACCGGCCACCCGGTTTGAGTACGCGAACGAGTTCACGGATGACCTTGAGGTTGTCTTCCTCCGCGAAGAAATATCCGAAGCTGGTGAAGAAGTTCACAACAACGTCAAACGTGGCGTCGAAAGGGATAGCCCGCATGTCCGCGCGCACGAGCAACACGTTGTGGCCGAGTTGTTCGCGCGCTTCCGCCAATAGATCGGGGGAGTAATCCAGCCCGGAACAGTGGCCGCACACATCGCAGAGATGAATGAGATGACGGCCGGAACCGCAACCGATGTCCAGCAGCGAATCCGCTTCGCGCAAAGCAAGCATGCGCGCGGCGAACTGGGCTTCGGGACGCGCAGCTTCAACCGTCCGATGCGCGTAGACAACCGGATACAAATCTCCGAACGCCCGCTTAAACCAACTCGAACTGATCTTCGGATGTTCAGGAGAACGAGCTGCGTTATCTCCTTCCATCGCTGCTCCGCGGTTTCACCGCCGCCCGCGCGCCGTCGTATCGAAGCAAAGCGCTGGTCGAGCCTCAGGCCGCGCCGACGGGGGCAAATGCATCGTGAATAGCTCGCACCGCATTTTCCAGATCGGCGCTTTCAACACCCACGATGATATTGTTTTCGGATGAACCCTGATCGATGACGCGGATATTGACCTTGGCATCGGCCAACGCAGAGCACAGGCGCGCGGCAACGCCGACGTGGCCGGCCATGCCTTGTCCGACGGTCGCGATAAGGGCCAATCCCGGCACGAGGGTGACGCGGTCAGGATCGCACGTACGTTCAATTGCTTTGAGGATCGAGGGGCCGTGGTTCGCAATTTCCTCGTCTTTGACAATGAGCGACATGGTATCGATACCGGTCGGCATATGCTCGAAGCTGACGCCGTGCTGCTCAAGAACAGTCAGTACGCGGCAACCGAAGCCGCGCTCACGGTTCATGAGGTTCTTCTCGATGTTAATCATAGTGAAACCGGAGCGCCCGGCGATGCCACAGACGGGATGGCGACTCTCGCGAGTGCGCACGATCATGCTGCCGGGATTTTCGGGATCTTTGGTGTTGCGAATGTTGATCGGAATACCCGGCTCACGCACAGGAAAGATCGCTTCGTCGTGCAACACGTTGGCGCCCATATACGAAAGCTCGCGAAGTTCCTGATAGGTAATCTCGGAAATGCGCGAGGCATTGGAGACGATTCGCGGGTCAGCCATACGGAAGCCGGATACGTCAGTCCAATTCTCGTAGAGATCGGATTTTGAGGCGCGCGCGACTATTGAACCGGTGATGTCGCTTCCACCGCGCGAGAAGGTCTTGATGCGGCCATCTGGCAACGAACCGTAGAACCCTGGCACGACATAAAGCCCCGAACCGGAAAGGCGCTTGCCGAGGAGTTCGTAGCTAATCGGGTCGAGGTTCCCTTCCTCGTCAAACTTGATGTAATCAGCGGGATCGACGAACTCCGCGCCGATAAATTGCGCGAGAAGGCGCCCGCTCAGGTATTCGCCGCGCGAAGCCATGAAATCGGGTTCGGCAATTTGGGCGGCCTTCGCGGCAATCTGCTCCAGTTGTTCGTGCACCGGGAAGTCAATGTGAAGCTCAGTAGCCAGTTGTTCGAAGCGTGCGGCAATGATTCCCCGGGGTTGAGATGGATCGAGGTCTTGGCGCAACAAATTGTGCCACGTGTACAGGAGGTCGGTGATTTTCTTGTCGTCGGGTCTGCGTTTACCGGGAGCCGAAGGTACGACAAAGCGCCGCTCGGGCTTCGCTTTTACAATCTGCGCAACCGTGCGAAAGCACTCCGCATCTGCCAATGATGTTCCGCCGAATTTACACGTTATGGCGCCCATACCACTTCCACCTCTCCTGTCGATGCTTAAACACAATCCATGCCGGAAGAAACTCGAATTGCCGATCTTGCGCCTGACTTCCCGCACTCCGCGTCAGGGAAGAATCGTGTTTTCAAACCAGCGCCGAATATCGTTGAACGTTGCGTACAGCAACAATCCGACGATGAACACGAGGCCGATTTGCTGCACCCATTCCGTGACCTTCGCGTTCACGGGGCGCCGCCGCACTCCTTCTATGGACAGGAGCACGACGTGGCCGCCATCCAATACGGGCAGGGGCAACAGGTTAAAAACGGCCAAGTTTATGCTTATGAACGCGCTCATTTCCAGCAGCCAATAGATGCCCTCGCGCGCGGCCTGCGTAGTCACTTGATAGATCATCATGGGACCGCCCAAATCACGCGAATGGACTTCACCGGTAACAAGCCGTCCCAGGACTTGAACGGTGCGAACCGTGGCTTGCTTGCACAAGCGAAATGCCTCGGGGACAACCTGAGCCGCGGGGACCTGATAATCGATCATCTTCTCTTTGAAGACGACTCCGATAGCGCCTGCACGCTCGACGGGCAACGTGGCGACCAACGAGCTTTCTTTGCGCGCCAACCCTTTTAACAGCGCGGGGCGTTTGACCTTGAATACCACCGAACCGACTTGCGGATCGTTTTTCAGATTCTCAAGGAGTCCCGCGGTAGCAGCTTCGAATTTGAGCTTCATGTCTGGACTGTAGGTCGCTCCGGGCGGAAGTGCGGCCACTTCCTCAATGATGTCTTTGCGCTTGAGGGCGGACTTGGATGACATCTCGTCCGTAATGTACGTCACGACTGGTTTCGTATTCAGATCGATGGGCACAAGCGCCTGGAGAATTTGATCGAGCGTCAGCCCTTCAAGTACGACTTCGGACTTCGCGCCCAGGCCCATGAGTCCGCCTGGCCGCTGGACTGTGACCTTGAATGGGCCTGTCTTTCCCTCGCGCTTGAGGCGCTTCAATGCAGAACTGTTTGCGGGCACACCGTCAATCGCTGTGATCGTATCGTTCGTCTTGAAGCCTGTTTTCGAAAGGAACGTATTCGCGCCGTACACAACCGTCAGAGGTTCATCGTCGCCCATCACCGTCAACCAATTGGGTTCGGGCGCGAAACCAATATCTTGGAACTTTCCGTTGGCCTCAGGATGCACAACGATGGGAAGGATCTCGTCTCCCCTCTGCACGTCGATCGTAGCAGATTCATCGTGGGTCAATTCCGAAATCTTTCTTGTGAACGTTTCCCGGTCGATAGTCTGGCCGTTCAGCCGCAAGATCACGTCATCGACCTTCATGCCCGCGGCCTGTGCGGGCATCCCTTCCAGGATGCCGCCGACCAAGGCGGTGCGGTACGGTTCCACACCGAATTGCGCGGGCTCCTTGGAATCAGGTGATTTCGATTGAAGCGGCGACAAGTAGCGCGTGGCCTTTCCGTCCGGGCCCACGCGTTCGATTTCGGCAATCACCGTGCGGGAGTTATTGAGCGCTGCCGCAACCGCGATGTCCCGAATGTTCTTCACGGGCTCGCCGTTGAGCGAGAGCACGCGGTCGCCGGTCTGCCAACCGATTGCGTCCGGTTTCGCATTCGGATCGATCGACATCAACGGCGCAGCCACGGCATACAGCGGCGCGGTGCTGGCGGGGAGGTTTTCCCTGATAGCGCCGATGCGGTTATCGGTTTGCGACTGGGGTACGGTGCCACCCATCGCGGTGGCGATGCCGTATAGTAATAACGCGAGCACGACGTTCATGAACGGACCCGCAACGATTACAATCATTCGCTGCCACACCGGCTTGCTCACAAACCAGCGATCGCGAGGCACTCCGGCGTATTCCTTTTCGCGCTGCTCGTCGGTCATAGGCACGTCTTCCTGCCCGGCCATCTTCACGTAGCCGCCAATGGGCAGCAAGCCGATGCAGTAGTCGGTCTCGCCGTATTTGATGCCGAATAGCCGGGGAGGCATACCGAGACTGAAACGTTCGCAATAGATGCCGCAAGCCTTCGCTGCCAGGAAATGGCCGAGTTCGTGAAAGAAGACGAGCTCGCCCAAAACGAGTATGAAGACCGCGATGTCAAATAAGACCATTCCGGGGTTACACTCCCAAGGAGTTGGTGACGCCTAACGCGCGTTGCCGCGCCATGGCATCCGCTTCGAGCACTGATTCCAACGTAACTTCCTGCAACACGGGGCACGCCTCCATGGCGTCGCGCACAGTCTCACTAATCTGTAAGAAGCCAATTTGGCCCTTGCAGAATTGGGCAACCGCGGTTTCGTTGGCCGCGTTGAGGATAGCGGGGGCTGTGCCACCGATTCGCGCGGCTTCAAACGCGTATGCCAGACACGGAAACTCCGAGAAGTCGGGCTTCGCGAAGGTCAGCTCTTTCATCGTCGTCAAGTCGAGCCGGCCCATGGGTGACTTCACACGGTCGGGCCATGTCAGCGCGAACTGAATGGGAAACTTCATGTCAGTCAGACCCAGATGGGCGAGGATGCTGCCGTCCGTGAATTCGACGAGACTGTGGACGATGCTCTGCGGGTGAATGACCACCTGAACGCGATCGACGGAAAGGCCAAAGAGCCACATGGCCTCGACGACTTCGAGTCCCTTGTTCATGAGAGTCGATGAATCGACGCTAATCTTTGCGCCCATGTCCCACGTCGGATGACGCGTCGCTTGCGCTGGCGTTACACCGGCCAGAGTTTCGCGGGGCTTTCCATAGAATGGGCCTCCCGACGCCGTCAGATGGATGCACTGCACATCTTCGATACGGTGACCATGAAGGCATTGAAAGACGGCGTTGTGCTCGCTATCGACGGGAAGCACGTCGACGCCGCGCTTGCGCGCTTCACTCATGATAAGAGGACCGGCCATCACAAGCGGTTCTTTGTTGGCGAGCGCCACCCGATTACCCGTTTCGATGGCTTTGAGGATTGGTTTGAGACCGACAGCGCCAACCACCGCGCACAAGGCGACATCCACGGGAACGGCCGCGATTTCCTCAAGGGCTTCGGGGCCGGTCAGGATGCGCACGCCCGAGACCGCTTCGCTCACGAGCTTGCCCGCTTCGGGATCGACGACAGCGACGCAGGATGGGCGAAACTCGTGTATTTGTCGAATCAGCAGGGACGCATTCGAGTTTGCCGCCAACGTTTCAACGCGAAACTGATCCGGATAGTGGCGCACGACATCCAGAGCGCTTCGGCCAATGGAGCCCGTGGAACCTAGTATGGAAATTCGGCGTGTCACGCTATCACCGCAGTTCGGAGTCCGTTTCAATACCGGTCAGAGGAAATGTCTCAGTTTGCGCTTCGTCCGCGTGCCTCAGGGAGTAGCGCTCCGACATATTCTCGCGAATCTCACGGATAGAACCTACCTTGAGGACACTTTTCGCGAACTTACGCGCGTGCGACGCGCGAAGGCTGGTGACTTCCGCGCGAACCGCGGGAATGGCCACCGCCGACATACTGAATGAGGTTATGCCGAGACCGACGAGAAGCTCGGTGAAAGTCGGATCGCCAGCCATTTCTCCGCAGATGGAGCAGGGTATGCGGGCGTCGCGCGCGGCCTTTGCCGTACGCTGAATCATACGCAACACGGCGGGATGCGCGGGCTCGTACATATGGGCGATTTTTTCATTTACGCGGTCCACGGCAAGTGAATACTGAATAAGGTCGTTGGTACCAATGCTGAAGAAGGCGCATTCCCTCGCGAGCAAGTCGGCGATTTCGACCGCCGAGGGCACTTCAATCATGCTGCCGACGGCAACATCCTTCCGAAAAGGAACACCGCGGCGCTCCAGATCATTGCACACTTCGCGGACAATGGCTTTTACTCGGAGCAACTCGTCCAAGCCGCTGATAAGCGGAAACATGATCTGGACGTCGCCGTGCACGCTGGCGCGGAACATGGCGCGTAATTGAGCCTTGAAAATGTCGGGGCGCTCCAGGCAGAACCGAATTGCGCGCCATCCGAGTTGGGGGTTCATTTCATTTGCCAACTGGAGGTGCGATGCAAACTTGTCTCCGCCAAGGTCCAGTGTGCGCAGCACCACCGGCGAGCCTTTGAAGGCTTCGGCAACTTCCACGTAGGCGTTGAACTGTTCATCCTCGGTGGGCAACGTGGTCCGATTAAGGAATAGGTATTCGGTGCGGTAGAGGCCAATTCCCTCGGCGTTTGCCTTCTTGGAGTACGACAATTCGACGGGAAGCTCGATGTTCGCGAGGATAGGGATTTTCCGGCCGTCAAGCGTAACGCTTGGCTTGACCTCAGCCTCCAACAAGGCCTTTCGGCTGGAATCCGCGCGGCGCTTTGCCTCCTGATATCGCAGGAGTGTCGATTCGGTCGGTCGAATGATGACGTTGCCGTTCTTACCGTCGACAATCACGGTATCGCCGGGTTGAGTGTAAGTACCCACGTACTTCAGGCCGACAACCGCGGGGATCTCGAAGGCGCGCGCAAGGATGGCCGTGTGGGAAGTCGGCCCGCTGAGGTCAGTGGCGATGCCGAGCGTATTCACGAGGTCGATTTTGGCCGCATCGGACGGAGACAAATCGTGCGCAACGACCACGCTGGGCTGCGCGAGGTGCTCGAGGTTTTCCACGTCGACGTTGAGGAGCTTGGTCAGAATGCGGTTCCCGACGTCCACCATATCCTGGGCGCGTTCGCGGAACATAGGGTCATCGAGCGAGGCCATGACGTCGGTGTAGCGGGTCATCAAATCGTTGACGAGGTATTCCGCGTTGAGCTTCTCTTCGGCGACGCGCCGCTCAATCTCCTCGCGCAGGGTCACATCTTCGAGGAACATCAGATGGGCCTTGAAGATGTCGGCATGCTGGGGACCGAGGGCATCGTTGGTCCGGTCGTAGAGGCGCTGCAGATCGGCGCGCACGGCAGTAAGGGCGTGTTCGAACCTCGCCAGTTCTTCCTGGACGTTGTCGATCGTGAACTTCGGGATCTCCAGGCCCTTGACGCCAAAGGTCAGGGCTGGGCCGATGGCAATTCCCGGAGAAACGCCGATACCGCGTAATGCGATCTCCACTAGACTTCCCCGAACCCGGACTCAATCAGCGTGCGCACGGCGTCCATCGCTTGGCGCGCATCGCTCCCTTTGCACGAGAACATGAGGACGCTGCCGCACGCTGCGGCAAGAGTCAGCAAACCCATGATACTCTTGGCGTTGACACGGTGCCCATTCAATGAAATATAGACATCGCTCTTGAACTGCAAAACCGTCTGAACGAGAGCTGCCGCCGGCCTCGCATGAAGCCCAAGCGGATTCACGATGGTCAGCTCTTCGACGATTTCATCGACGGCTTGTGTGGTTTCTTCATTCGTCATAATCTTCAATAAACCAAACTGGACCAGGCCAAGTAGGATTGGACACCCAAGACACGCGCTGGCCGGCGATTGACGCGCAAGCACGCGGCTCCGCGTCGACGCAGGTCACGCCGCGGGGCGGCCGGATTGCGCCACGAGTGCGACTTCGCCGGAAAACGGTTCCGACAGTGCACAAACCATTTAGTGTAATGACTATAGCCCGTGGGGCGCACATAAATCAAAGAATGGGGAGCCGGATTCCCGGGTGTGGAGGGACCGATGTTGGCGGCCTTCGCGGCATTTGCCTGCCAACGTTCCCGTGTGCTAGGATCAGGATCTCGATGAGTCGGGGCGTGGCCTAGCCCGGTTTAAGGCGCTACACTGGGGGTGTAGAGATCGGAAGTTCAAATCTTCTCGCCCCGACCATTTTTTCTTCCACTTATCTGCGCGGTTCTCGCGTTCGATCACGTAGAAGTTTCCTCAGGGGGGGCCTCGTCATGCTGAACTTCACCTATTTCAATCCTGTTCGAGTCGTATTTGGCAAAGACACCATCGGAGAGTTGGCGAACCTGCTCCCCAAGGAAGTGAACGTCATGATGACCTACGGCGGCGGTTCCATCTTCAAGAATGGCGTGTACGACCAGGTCAAGAAAGCCCTGCAAGGATTTGCAGTAGTCGAGTTTGGAGGAATTGAGGCGAACCCGCGCTACGAGACCTGCATGAAAGCGGTCGAATTGGCTCGGAAGGAGAAGGTTGGATTCTTGCTCGCCGTGGGTGGCGGCTCGGTCGCAGACGCCACGAAGTTCATCGCGGCGGCAATTCCGTGGACCAAGGGCGATCCGTGGGAGTTCCTTGTGAGTCACGATCCCCGTGTTCCCGAGGCCGTTCCGCTGGGTTGCGTGATTACGCTTCCCGCGACGGGAACGGAAATGAACTGCAATTCGGTCATTACGCGGGCCTCCACGCAGGAAAAGTATCACTTCTCCGATGAAAAGGTGTTTCCGCAGTTCTCCATCATCGATCCGCAGGTTACCTACTCGTTGCCTCAGCGGCAGGTTGTGAATGGCATCGTAGACACGTTCGTGCATGTCATGGAGCAATACATGACCTACGATGTGAACACTCCATTGCAGGATAGGCAAGCCGAGGGAGTCATCCGGACGCTTGTCGAAGAAGCGCCCAAGGTGATCGAGAATCCGGATGATTACGACGTCCGCGCAAACCTATTCTGGTGCTCAACAGTCGGATTGAATGGACTGCTGGCCGTTGGCGCCGTGCAAGATTGGGCGACCCACATGATCGGGCATGAACTGACTGCATTGTATGGCTTGGATCACGGCGTGACCTTGGCGATCGTGTTGCCGGAACTGTGGCGGTTTGCGCTGGAGCACAAGAAAGCGAAGCTGAAGCAGTTCGGCAAAGAGGTCTTTGGGGTGGACTACCCGGAAGCCGCCATTAAGGCCACCGAAGACTTCTTCCATCGCATCGGTATGAAGACCAAGCTTGCGGACTATGGCGTAGACGCTTCGGAGGCGGCCGCGAAAGCGCGCGAACGGTTCGCCAACCGGGGCACGGTGCTTGGCGAGCACGGGGATATCGACGCGGAAGCGACGTACGCGATTCTGAGCCGTTGCTAAAGTGCCGCCGTTGCGAGCTACGGCTCGCGCTTGATGAGTTCGGCGATTCCGATACCTGATTCGCCGGCAACAGAATAGAGCAGGTACGTGCGGCCGTCTTCTTTGAAGATGCCCGGGTCGCGAACGCCGCGCACGCGCTCCATGGTCTTCCCTTCCTTGCTTGGCAGTTCGGGAAGATCGAAGCCTTCGTAGATCTGTTCGGGTTTGAGCACAAGTTCCGGCGCGCTGACCCGCCACTGCGTCCAGTCAGGCTTGAGGTCGATAGTAGCCCGAAGGATGCTCTCCGGCTTATCGCCGATACTCGTCCAATAGACGTCCATGGTGTCGCCCCGCACGTCGAGCGCGACATGGCGAATGCGCGTTCTGCCGTCGTTGCAGCCGGGGACGCCGTCGAATGGATTCGGGCCGATTTCAAAGGTCGTCGCGCCATCCTTCGATCGATATAGCGTTCCGGGCTTGGCCATGGCATACCAATACTCACCCCATTGAAACACGCGGAAATAGGAAAGTCCGAGGGGTATTCCGTCGGCAGCGAAGTGAATGCCGTCTTTAGAACGCGCCAGATAGGTCATCTGAGCGTTAACCGATTTCGCGGGGCAATGAAAATACATCCGAAGCTCTTTGCGTTCGTTGTCCACCAACACATCGGGAGACGCGATGTGCTTCTGCCCGTCGGGGGCTTGTTCGAGCTTAAGCGTTCCCGGCTCATAGACCTTCCAGGGTCCGGCTAGATTGTCGGAATAGGCCAAGCGAATGTACTTTCCTCCGTGGTGCGCGAAGTACAGGTAGTACTTGCCCAAGGGATTCGGCAGCCACTCGGGCACGCGGATTAGCGAAGGACCGTTGATGTTCTTTCCGTCATCACCCGCAAGCATGTCCGGGCGAATGATCGGATTCTCCGCGAATCGACGCACGACGACGCTTGTCGAGGGAGGCGGCAGAGGTAAGGGGCTCACGTTCACACTCTCGTCAGGTTCACTCTGGGGCTGAGCATCTTCCGCACATACGCTGGCACAGGCTATTAGCGCTACCAAGGCAAAACGAAGCACCATTTCCATGTTCGACCTCCGGAAGTTGAACGCATTGTACATGACGCTTGCCGACGAGGCACCAAGGGCAGTCGTACAGGCGCACCGCAGTACTTTCCAACCCCATTTGTGCAGGGATTTTTGCTATGCTGCTGTCAACCCTTGGCGCAATTCCGTACGTGTGAAGGAATCGGATGCATGGCTCAGAATGAACTTCCGCTTAATGATCAAGGAACTTCCGTGCAGCAGGCCAGCCGCGAAATTCAGCTGCGCCTTTGGCCGGCCGTGGTCATCACCGTAGTCTACTTACTTGTCAGTTTCGGTTTCTCGAAGTACGGTTCGACAAATATCCAGAGCTTTATTGCGCTCGTAATTGTCCCTCTATCGGCAGCCGCGCTCTTGCTGCTTTGGTGGCTAGGGTTCAGCCGAATACCTGTGCGGCAGCGTTTGCTAGGTCTAGTATTGGCTGCGGCGTTCCTATCTCTGCCGGTCTTCGCTCAGAAGGCCCACGGCGTCCTCATCCTCGCGTATGCGCTGCCCGCGGCCATGATCGGCGTGGTGGTCACGATGGCGATCACGTACTGGTTGCCATGGAAAACACAACGATGGGTCGCACTCGGATACATTATCGTATGCGCAGGAGTCTGCATGGCGCTTCGCGTGGATTCGATAGGCGGTGACCTCAAGCCAGTGGTTTCGTGGCGCTGGAGTCCCAGTCTCGCGGAACTTTCGAAGTCGCTGCCTCGCGTTGAGGCGCACGGCACTGCCGTACTGCCTGCTGAATTAACGCC
>JAIBAQ010000080.1 GCA_019695095.1 Candidatus Hydrogenedentota bacterium | reverse complement strand
GCAAAATCAGTCTACCGAACTGGGGATTCGATGCCTTCTTTTCATTCTCCTTCCTGCCTCAAAACCTCCAAGGGGCTAAAACTCGTCCCTTTTCCTATTCGTTGCACTTACAATAAGAACTCAGGCGCACATCGTGCGAGGAAGTCTGAACGAGGTTCTGTACGTGGGAGAATTGCACCCGCACTCAGTTGATCCGATGCAAATAGCGGCATGGCGGTCTTATCGAGTGAGGCAGGCTTCCAGATCTCTCAAGAGATTTAAGACGACGTCGAAGTCAGGTGGGGTGTCTTCGAACATTCCTGCGTCAATCATCTGGTTATAGTCGTGTCGCAGGACTTCCAATTGAGGCTCGCCGGGTATCAGCCTGAAACTGCCCGAGAGACACTCATCGTAGTGCGCGTATGCCGCGTCAAAGAAGAACGTCTTTTGCCGAACGACGTCCTCAAGCAGTGATCGATTGGCAAGGGCACTTCTACCGATATCCGAATGGCTTAGCATTGCGAGGTCATACCAATGACGTGACTGTCGCTCAACGCTGAACTGACGCTGGCGATGACACTCGACATGTACGAGAGTCGCTTTCTCCCAGAAGGTGCGCTCCGGTGACAAGACATTGACTTCTGCCCCGGGAAACTTCAGCGTAGGTAAATCCTGCGCGATTGCAGGATCGACGCGGTGTGTGCTGGACGGTTCCGTGACATTGCGGCCGCCAAACTCGACGAGCACCCAATCGGTCAAGTAGCCGCCCACCAGAGTAAGGGGTGACGGGTAATGTAGATAGAGACGCTCTCCGTCTTCGCTCAACTCAATACGGCCTAATCCGTGCGTAGCTTCGTTGAACGCCGCGCTGAGTGGAGGGAGCATGTGCTGCTCCACATGCTCGCGCACCTGTTCTTTAAGATGTTCGGCAATGCGTCTAAGGCTGCTCCTTGAGGACTCTCCTGTTGGGGCATCATTGGGATCTTCCAGCAAATCGCGATAATCCAGCGAAACGTCAACGTCCTCTGAAAACCGGCGAATAATCCCGAAGACCTTGGAAAGGGAAGTCCCTCCTTTGAATGCCATCCTGACTGAACTCTGGACGGAGAAGAGACTCTCGAGTGTCCAACACAACCAAACATCTTTCAACAGAATCTGCGCCGAGCGCCCCAACTTGACCGATAGTGCCGCGAGAATCTGCTGCATCTCTTCCGCGGGCAATCGCAAGAACTCAGTCATCGGCCGTCGCCGCCGCATGCCGAATGAAGACGTCGTGCATCCAGCCCGGCATGACTGACGACGCTGACTTCAGTACGGCGAATTCTTCTGAACCCAAACGCTCCCGAATCCGTTCAACGGAGCGAATATCTACCGCGTTCTTGCCCAGGTACCACAGCGCGGTCAGGGCTACGCCCGCTGGGCGTCCGGTCAGTGCTAGCTTGCGCGGACTGATTCGCTTCAGAAGCACGTTCATCCTTCCCAACCTTACGTTGCGGGTGGGACCGCTCGTGTAGAACACGGGACGCATCGGTACTTGGGTACTAAGCCCCATGCGCCGGGCAGCCTCCGCCCCGTGGACCTGGATAACGCTTCCTGTTTCTCTGGCAATCACCTCCGCTATACGTTCGGGCTCAGGCGGAACGTCGCCCACGTATGCGTTCTTGACTGGGCGCATGTACACGCCACGGGCGGGACGCACCAATGCACCCTCCTTGACGAGGCGCGAAAGCGCTTGGTCGACTGCCGCCCTACTTCCGAAATGCAGGAACATTCGGGAGGTGGCAGGCTGCCCAACAGGCAACCCCATTGCTTCCGCTCTTATGCTCTCGATGGTGCTCATTATGGGTGTCTCTTGTCAGGAAGTTTATCATATATTCTGACAAACTTCAATTACATCCTCGCGTCTTGATAGATGTAAGGCTTTTCCCCCGTTCATGTTGCAGCAGAAACAACTCAAGAAGGCCTACCTAAGGATTGCAAATGGAGACTTCGGAGCGGTACACCTGTGGGAAAGCCCCAAATGCAAGCGCCCGGCTGCCGACTGGTGTGTCGGGGGAGCCGGGCGCCTTCTAGAAAAGACGTTTGGATGTGGACTGGCGCTTCGGCCTATTTCCCTGCTTTGACCTGGGCGCGGATAAGGTTAAGCGCGCCGCCCGCCTTGAACCACTCGATCTGATTTTCGTTGTAGGTATGGTTTACCGCAAACGAATCGGTGGTACCGTCGCTGTGGTGCAGCGTGACCGTGAGCGATTTGCCGGGGGCAAAGGTCGTCAGACCGGTGATGTCGATGGTGTCGTCTTCGCGGACCTTGTCGTAGTCGGCTTTGTCGGCAAAGGTGAGCGCGAGCATGCCCTGCTTCTTCAGGTTCGTCTCGTGGATGCGCGCAAACGACCGCACAAGAATCGCGCGCACGCCGAGGTGGCGCGGCTGCATGGCCGCATGCTCTCGCGAAGAACCTTCGCCGTAGTTCTCGTCGCCGACGACGACCGATCCGATGCCCTGCGCCTTGTAGGCGCGCGCGGTCGCCGGGACTTCGCCGTACGCGCCCGAAAGCTGGTTCTTCACTGTGTTGGCTTGGTCATTAAATGCGTTGATCGCGCCGATGAAGGTATTGTTCGCGATGTTATCGAGGTGTCCGCGGAACCGGAGCCACGGGCCCGCCATCGAAATGTGATCGGTCGTACACTTGCCTTTCGCCTTGAGCAGCAGACGAAGCCCTTTGAGGTCCGTGCCTTCCCAAGCGGCAAAGGGATCCAACAACTGCAAACGTTCCGACGTTGGACTCACATCGACTCTGACGCCGCTGCCGTCTTTAGCTGGCGCAACGTAACCGGGGTCTTCGCACGCGAACCCCTTCGCGGGCAGTTCCTCGCCAGACGGCGGATCGAGTTTCACGGACTGGCCGTCTTCGTTGATAAGGGAGTCGGTGAGGGGGTTGAAGTCCAGCCGTCCCGCCAGCGCGAGAGCCGTGACCATTTCGGGGGATGCCACAAAAGCGTGCGTCTTCGCATTGCCGTCGTTACGTTTGGCGAAGTTCCGGTTGAACGAGGTGACGATTGTGTTGGGCTGATCGTTTCCGCCCGTGCGGTGGCGCGACCATTGGCCGATGCACGGCCCGCACGCATTCGCGAGCACCACGCCGCCGATCGACTCGAAGTCCTTCAACACACCGTCGCGCTCAACGGTGTAGCGCACTTGTTCAGAGCCGGGAGTGATGGTGAATTCGGCCTTGGCCTTTACCTTCTTCGCGGCGGCCTGCCTCACCAGCGACGCAGCGCGGGTCATGTCCTCGTAGGAAGAATTTGTGCACGATCCGATGAGACCGACCTCGACTTCCAGCGGCCAACCCTTCTCTTTTGCGGCTTTGCCGAGCTCCGAGATAGGCCATGCCAGGTCGGGAGTGAAAGGACCATTTACCAGCGGTTCGAGTTCGCTGAGGTTGATCTCGATAACTTGGTCAAAATACTTCGCGGGATCGGCATAGACCTCGGGGTCGGGACGCAGGTGTTCACGCACGGCTTCCGCAGCCGCAGCCACATCGTCGCGGCCGGTGGCTTTCAAGTAACGCACCATGGAATCGTCGAAAGCGAAGACGGAAGTGGTTGCTCCAATTTCCGCGCCCATGTTGCATACGGTGCCTTTGCCCGTGCACGACATGCTTTCGGAGCCGGGACCGAAATATTCGACAATCGCGCCTGTGCCGCCTTTCACGGTAAGGATGCCTGCAACTTTGAGAATCACGTCTTTCGCGGAGGCCCAGCCGTTGAGTTTGCCCGTCAGATGCACGCCGATAAGCTTGGGCCATTTCAGTTCCCACGCCATGCCCGCCATGACATCGACGGCGTCCGCGCCGCCGACGCCGATGGCGCACATGCCAAGTCCGCCCGCGTTGGGTGTGTGCGAGTCCGTGCCGATCATCATCCCGCCGGGGAACGCGTAGTTTTCGAGGACCACCTGATGGATGATGCCGGCGCCGGGCTTCCAGAATCCGATGCCGTATTTGTTCGAGACCGACGACAAGAAGGCATAGACTTCCTTGTTGATGTCGAGGGCCTTGATCAAGTCTTTCGATGCGCCGCTTTCGGCCTGAATCAGGTGATCGCAGTGCACGGTCGAAGGCACCGCCGTCGTAGGACGGCCTGCCTGCATAAACTGAAGCAATGCCATTTGTGCGGTGGCGTCCTGCATGGCGACGCGGTCGGGCGCGAAATCGACGTAGTCCTGTCCGCGAGTAAACGCTTTCGCCGCAGGGCCATCCCATAGGTGGTTGTAGAGAATCTTCTCAGCGAGGGTAAGTGGGCGCCCCACGGCTTTGCGCGCCGCGGCGATACGCTCCGGCATCCGTTTGTAAACAGCTTGGATCATGTCAAAATCGAAAGCCATGGCTAAGTCCTCGCACCAGTTTGTGTTCCAAAGAGGGCCTCTATACTATCGAGAAAACGCCCAAGGAGTCCAATAGTCCGCAATTTGCACCGGCGCGATTGAGCGCCGACGCAAATTGCTCACGTGCAAAACTTTGAGGCTATGCCATGAGGATTTCTCGCGAACACACTCTGTTTTCGGAGAGCTGCTTTGGTTTTCGCCGCAAGCCTCGCAAAAACACTGGTTGCGAGAGAGGTTCAAGTGTGTTCGTGAGAAATCCGGAATAGATGGCGACGGCTAGCAAGGTGGAGAAGCAATGAAGACGCGCAAGCGAGTCATTTTAGGGTCGTTGGTATTGCTGACGGCATTTGTCGTTTTTGCAATGTTGACGGTAAATCTGCGTGTAGCGATGAGCACGACCAACACAAATTCGACGGTTTCGGCGTCGAATGCTTTCAGCCACGGACAGACGATCGATCTGGAGGGCGCAACGCGGAAGATCTGTTTTCATGTGAACGAACGGGTTGGCCTAGCATCGACGTTGAGTTGGGAGATTCGCGAGGCGCTGCGCGCGGCGAAGCGCTTCGAAATCTACCTTCTCAATAACGAGCCCGAGAAAGATGACCACCCGCTGCTTCTCGTGGAGATCGAGAACCCAAAGATTCTGTGGACGCCGGTGTATGGTCACGCCACGTTGGACGTGAAATTCGTGTACGCCACGGACACGACGGACCCCGCGATACTCCAGGGCAATTCCGACAACCTCGAACCCGACAGCGATCCGGACAAGTTCCAATTGCGCGTACGCGGCACAATTACGATTTCCGATTCCACCAAAGGACTGGTCACGCTACCCGCCTACCGAGAGCACCTAACCAAAGACGCCGCGAAGGCAATCGTTGAGGGAATCGTCAAAGCGATCGATGACCTGAAAAAGGACATAGAAAAGCAGGAGCAGAAGCAAGGCGAGTAGCATTTCTTAGAAGTGAGCTTTCGAGCACTGCCAGGTCTTCCTGACTCAATCCTGTAAATTGGGTGCATCCTGCCCAATTTCAAGGCACTTCCTGATACCCTCCACGCCAAGGGATCCTATCGCAAGGACTAACGCGCAATTCATTCCGCTCTAATCTGAAAATTGTGTACAACCGTCAAAAATATGATATACTGCTTTCCGCGAAGTTGGGCCTCGTCTGTTGGTGACCGCAAGGTCTTGATGCATATATAGATAATGCGTATATATTGTGCCCTCGGCACCTCAAGAGAAGGTGTCCTGAGACGGAGTATATTGTTGTCAAAGGGCTAGACGGGAGGATTTGTGCCGCCGTGGGTAGGGAATCGTTCGCGAGAGCGGCATTCTTGGAGCCGGTGGCGAGGCGTCATTCATGAGAATCGCGATCCTAGGCACGCGCGGAATCCCCGCGAACTACGGCGGGTTCGAGACCTTTGCCGAAGAGCTTGCGGTGCGCCTGGCGGAGCGAGGGCATGAGGTGACGGTATATTGCCGGAAGGCAAGCTATGAGGAGCACCTCGCCGAGTACCGGGGCGTGAAGCTGGTCACCCTGGGCAGCATCCACACGAAGCACCTCGATTCGATAACCCACACGTTGTTTTCGACCCTTGATTTGGTGCGACGCGGCGCGGACGTTTCGCTGTATTGCAGTTCGGGCAATAGCACGTTCATCTGGTTGACGCGCATGTTCGGCATCAAAGTCATCCTTAACACCGATGGCCTCGAATGGGAGCGCGCCAAGTGGAACGACTGGGCGAAGCGGTATTTCAAGTTTGCGGAATGGCTCGCGGCCAAGTTTGCCCACGTCCTCATCGCGGATTCGCGCGTCATCAGCGAGTACTACAAGAAGAAGTTCAACCGCGAGACGTCATACGCGGCATACGGCGCGGACATTGTGGAGCGCGGATTTCGCCCGGATTTGCTCGAATCGATTGGGGTGGAGCCGGAGAAGTACTTCCTGTTTGTGAGCCGGTTGGAACCGGAGAACAACGCGCATCTGGTGGTGAAAGCGTTCGAGGGCGTGAAGACCGATATGAAGATGCTGATCGTCGGCAGTGCGCCGTTTGCGGACGAGTACATCCGCGACCTGAAATCGACCAAGGACGCGCGCATTCTGTTTCCGGGGGCGTTGTATGGCGACGTCTACAAGGCGCTGCGGGCGAACGCGTATGTCTATGTCAATGCGATGGAAGTTGGCGGGACACACCCCGCGATCCTGGAAGCGATGGGCGCGGGGAACTGCGTGCTCGTGAGCGATATCGCGTACAACACGGAGGCGGTGGCTCACGCGGGCGTGCATTTTCGCAATCGCAATATAGATGACCTCCGCGATAAAATGCAGTGGCTGGTAGAGCATCCTGTCGACGTGGAGTCGTTTCGCGCGGAGGCGGTGGAACGCGTCCGTACGGAGTACGACTGGAACACGATCACGGACGAATATGAGCGCATCTTCCGAGAAATCATCGCAGCGTAAGCAGAACCTTGCGATGGACCCCGGCGTCATCGATCGGATCGGCGTGTCGCGCTACCGGCTGATTAAGCTGTGGGTTGCCGATGTCAACGGCCGCTACGAGGATGCCATTGCGCCGCACGTAAACCGCGACACCGTCCTGCTTGACGCAGGGTGCAGCCGCGGCGATCCCGATATCCCTTCGTTGGAGCGCGCGGGGCACGCAGTCGGTTGCGACGTAGACATGGCAGGCTTGCGCGCGAACGTGTTGGTTCGCGATCGCGTGTTCGCGCCGCTGGATGCGCTGCCGTTCGTGAGCGGGGCGTTCGACGCGATTCTGTGCAAGTTTGTGATCGAGCACTTGGCGAACCCGCTAGCCGTCTTCCGCGAATTCATGCGCGTGCTGAGGCCTGGCGGCATTGTCGCCGTGCTCACGCCCAATCGTTACAGTCCATTTGCGGTAATGTCCGGCCTGATACCTCATCCGGTGAAGGCCGCATTCAAAGGATTCTTGTTCGGGGGTCACGACGAGGACACGTTTCCGACGTATTACCGAGCCAACACCCCCGGCCGCCTCGACGCATTGATGCAGGAGGCCGGCTTTCGATCTCTGCGCCTGGAAATGCTCGCGGGAATGTGGGCGTTCTTCATCTTTATCCGGCCACTGGCCCTGGCGGTCCGCGCCGTGGAGCGCGCGGCGATGTACACGCCGGGGCTGCGTCGGTTGAGCACCCACATGCTCGGCGTTTGGCAAAAGCCGCTGACGGCAGGAGCAAGCTAGCATGGACTGGACAGGACGCAAAGTACTGATCACGGGGGCGGGGGGCTTCATCGGAAGCCACCTTGTCGAACGGCTGCTATCGCAGGGCGCAGAGGTGCGCGCCGTAGTCCACGGGAACATGCGGGGCAGCATCGGCTATCTAGCCGGGGTGCCTAACCATCATACGAAGAACCTGGAAATCTGCGGAGGAAACATCCGCGACGGGGCCTTCGTGCGCGAAGCCGCCGAAGGCGCGGACACGATCTTCCATTTGGCCGCCATCACCAGCGTGGCCTATTCCTATGCGAACCCCGAAGAGACTATCGTCACCAACGTATTCGGGACGTTGAATGTCTGTAACGCGGCGCGACACGAGCACGTACGGCGACTGGTGCATACCTCGTCCGCGGGGGTGTACGGGACGGCAGTCGGAGGTAAGCCCATCAACGAGATGCACCCCGTGGCGGCCCACAACCCGTACACGGCCTCGAAGCTTGCGGCGGACAGTACAGTCGAGAGTTTCTATCTATCGTACGACTTGCCGGTCACTACGTGCCGCATATTTAATGTCTATGGTCCGCGCATTGGAAGATTCCTGATTATCCCCACGATAATCATTCAACTGATGCGTGGGAAGGAGTTGCGGCTAGGCGACTTGACGCCAACAAGAAATTTCACCTACGTAGATGATATAGTGACTGCTTTCGTACGCATGGCTGAAGAAGACAGCGTGGTCGGCGAAGTGGTAAACTTTGGCTCGACCCGCGCAGTGACAATCGGCGAGTTGGCGCAGATGATCGCCAATTTCATGGGCAAGGACATGGACATCGTCGCCGACCCCGAACGAGTTCGACCCAAGAAGAGCGAGATACTCCGCGTTGAAGCGGACAGCTCGAAAGCACGCGCATTACTGGGATGGGAGCCGCAAGTGAGCCTCGAAGAGGGGTTGCAGCGGACCATCGCGTGGATCGAGGCGGGCGGTTACGACGACGTAACCGTGCCTCACTGAGTACTCGGAAGCGGAAGGGAGACCAAGGGAAGGGATGGCTTCGCGCACCTATCAGGGCGTGATCTTAGCGGCCGGCCACGGTTCGCGCATGGGTCCGTTTGGCGAACTCATGCCCAAGCCCATTGTGCCCATCTGCAACAAGCCTTTGCTTGCCTACCAACTTGAATCGATGCGCTCGGTCGGCATCGAAGAGATATTTATTGTCATTGGGCATTTGGGCCATCGCATTACGCAGATCATCGGTGATGGATCGCAATACGGTGTCCGAGTCGAGTACGTCGAACAGCAGCAACGTCTTGGGATTGCCCATGCCGTTGGCCAGTTGGAACGCCTGATCCATAGTCCTTTTTTGCTCATGCTCGGCGATATCTATTTTGAAATTGACGACTTGCCGAGTATGTTCAAGGAGATGGAAGAACATGATGCGGCGGCCGTAATCGCCGTCAAGGAAGAAACCGACCCTGAGGCCGTCAAGCGTAATTTCTCGGTCCAACTCCGGGAGGACGGGACGGTCCGCCGGGTGATCGAGAAACCGCGCCACGTGCCTAACCTGTTGAAGGGATGTGGGTTATACCTTTTTGACTTGCCGATTTTCGACGCAATTCGCCGCACGCCCCGGACGGCCATGCGGGATGAATATGAATTGACAGACTCTATTCAAATTCTGATCGATTTCGAGTATCCTGTTCGTATTGCAGGGGTTGTGAACTGGGACGTGAACGTGACGTTCACGAGCGATTTGATTGCGTGTTCCCTGCATCAACTAAAGCGGAGAAATCTGCACGAGTTGGTAGGCGCGGCGTGTACATTGGCTGACGGTGTTAAACTGCGCGATTCCGTTGTCGGTGATCGCGTGGCGATCACGCGCCCGGCCACGTTCGAGCGATGCGTCGTGATGTCCGATGTCGTCATTGATGACGGACTGGACTATCGCGATACGGTCATTACGCAGCGACCCCGTAACCATAGCGTCCCCGGACTGCTTCAGGAAAGCGCCCATGGATCGTAAGAGCAGATCGATATCGCATATCGCCGTCGCGGTTGCGATAGCCGCTTTTGCGTCGAGCGCCGCATTTGCGCAAGCGCAGGAACGTTACCACGGCGTGGCTCTCGACGAGAATCATCGTTTGATCATCGAGCAACTCGACAACGTGTGCCGCATCGGGATTATCGAGCGCGGCCGTTTCTCGGGTCCGGATCTCACGGACGTCGTTGAACCGAAACCGGGGCAGTCCGCTCGTGTAACTCCTGAACCGACTTACCTCCTTGAAATCCGCTCGGAGGTGGTTGTGCCGTCGGCGCCAAACTACTTGCAGAACCCTGGCGAGCGCTATCGCATATCGATTCAAACGGTGGACTTGACCCCGCCCTACGAAAACCAATTCGAGGTGTGGGCCGAACCCGCGCGCGATGCCGTCTTGTACGAGTTCTATAAACTGAGCGTGGAGCACACCGGCATCGAGCGGAAAGCGCTGGAAGCTGCGGGGCCGCTGGTGCTGGAAATCTTCAAAGAAGCCCAGGTGTTGCCGGCTGAAATCTACGCCAGCGTATTGCGAAGCCGGTCCGGTTTGTTCCGCATTACGCCGGAAACGCGCCAGCGCCGGAAGATACTGCCTCCGCAGACCTTCGCGCCGCGGCCCGACTTCGGAAGACCGGAATTGGGCGCCACGAAACGCGAACGGCAACGGCGTATGTTGCCGACAGGAGCGACGGCCCCCGGAGCAATTTCAGCACCGACGCCCGGCGTGACTCCGCCGACAGCAACGTTGAACGAACCGGTTAGACCGCGCGCGGTGGGGCCGACCCAGTCTGGGCCCAATCCACCGGGTGCTTCGACGGTTGGGAAGATTGGCCGATAAGGCTAGTTGGAATATTTGGATTTTGGTTTGAGGAGCGGAAGGGAGAGCGGCGACCGCAGAGAGGTCCCGCACTCGCTGCGACTCATTCGGAATACGTGAAGACGAAGTAGGGACAGAAGACGAATTGGAATTCAGATACCGTAAAGGTTGCGCTGGATAACGCGGAAACACCCTGCGGGCTCGTAGCCGAGACTGACAGGGAGTATGTGAGGAGGCGACATCTCATGAAAGCGATACCAGGTTCCGGGCTCGGGTGGGCCGCGCTGATTGCGACGTTTTTGGCAGTCGCAGGATGCACCGCCCCACGCGGGACGATCATGCTCGATCCACAGGGCAAGTCCAAGGACGTGACGCCCGAAGAGATCGACCGTTTGAGCGGGGCGGATACAACGCCCTATCTCTTGCAGGTCGGCGATAAGATCGGGGTTCAGTTCCGCGTGCGGGAATTCCGCGACGGGGAAACGCCATGGGACTACCGAATCGAAGTTGGCGACAATATGGAAGTGCGGTTCAGCGCGCCATTGGGCGACACGGCGGAATACAAAATCGACGTGGGCGACCTCTTGGGTATCAGCTTCCTGAGTAATTGGCAGCTCAACTCGAACCGAACGGTCCGCCCGGATGGCTTCATCACCATGCCGCAGGTTGGCGACATCAAGGCCTCCGGTTTGACGGCAAAAGAGCTGGAGAAAAAGCTTAACGCCTTGTACAAGAAGACAGGGATCATCGAAGGCGACCCGATGATTACCGTAAACGTCGACTTCTCGAACCCGGACCGCTTGGAAAACATGAGCCGCGACGTGGTCGTCCGACCTGACGGCGCTATCCGCGTGCCCGGTCTCGATACCGACGTGCACATCGCGGGCAAGACTGTCGCCGAGGCAGGCGCCGCCATCAAGGAAGCCGCCGGCAAGAAGTTGTCGAATGCGCCCGACGTAAGCCTGGTCGTGTTCCCATTCATCAACAACACGCTAACGACCATGAACGGCCAAGTAACGGTTCGTCCGGACGGCAAGGTCTCGATTGCGAAGATCGGTGACGTTCAAGCGGCCGGTTACAGCGTCGAAGAGGTTCGCCAATACCTCAGTGACGTGATGTCGGCCATGAACTTCAATGATGTCGAGGCCTCCCTGGACCTGGTTCAGGCGAGCGGCGCGCGCATCTACGTGGGCGGCGAAACGAAGGTCAACGGCGTGTTGCCGCTTGAAGGCAGCCCGACGGCCCTTTCGGCAATTCTCATGGCCCAGGGCCCGACCGAAGACTCGCGCTTGAACAGTGTGCTCGTAATTCGGCGCAATCCGAACGGCAAGCCGTATGTGTTCAAGACGAATCTCGCGAAAGTGTTGAAAACGGGAGCCACCGAGAACGACATCCTGCTTCGCGCGTTCGACATTGTCTACGTGCCGAAGAAGAACATCTCGAAGGCGGATCTCTTCGTGCAGCAGTACATCGACGAAATCGTGCCGTTCGACAACAGCCTCGGCGTTTCGGGCACATACTACCTGAACACGCAGAAGACCAATACCAAGTCGCGTAACCTGAACGGCGGCTTCACCATTGTCCCGTCGAACAGCTCGCTTATCGGCGGCGTCATTAACCCATAACGGCACTCCCATGCGCGAGTTCAACATACAGCAACGGTCCGCGGACGCCCAGCGGCGGCGGGAGAGAGGATAGGAAGATGGACCAGCGTCAGCTTTTCTTGAGAGACATATTGACCGTCTTGTTCAAGCGAAAGAAGCTTATTGTGTTCTTCGCGATCGTGGTGATCGCGGCAACCTTCGCGGGCAACGTGTTCTGGCCGCCGACGTACGAATCTTCGGCGCGCATCCAGATTCTGCCTGGCCGCGAAACATTGCAACCCACTACGCCCCTGACATCGCAGAATATGACGCCGGTCATAACGATGTCGGTGGAAGACGTGAACTCGGAAATTCAGATCATGCTGAGCGACGACGTGTTGCGCAGCGTAGTCACCGATCTGAAACTCGACGAAGTGACGATTAGCTCCGAGGGGGCCGTGCGCGGAACCCTGAAGAAGGCCCAGGAAGCGTATGCAAAGCTCCTCATCGCTCTGAAAATACGCAACGAATCGAGCCTGGTCGAGCAGCGCGTCGAGAACCTGCGCGATGCGCTCGCGGTCACGACGATTAAAGACTCCTACACCCTCGATGTGCGGATGCGCTGGGGCACGCCGGAAATGGCGCAGACAATCCTCACGACGTTGATCGCCAAGTACAAAGACAAGCACAACGAAGTCTTCTCCACGCCGAAGGAGGCCGACAAGGTCTTCACGGAAAAGCTCGGACAAATGCAGACGGAATGGAGCGAGGCGCAACAAGCGCTCAAGACGTTCCGCGACTCTACAAAAGTGTTTGAGCTGGACGAAGAGCGGAAGTTGTTGCTCGACCAGTACACGAAGGCAAAGAACCTCGCCGTCCAATTGGAGCAGTTGGGTACGGTGACCGAGGGCGTGAATGCGGCAGGCGGCGGCGACGCGAACATCATGTCGACGCTGGGCCGCGAAACGTCGAGCACGGTCATAACCGAGTTGCGCTTGCGTCTGCTTGAGTTGCTGTTGAACCGCAACGAAACCGTGCAGTCCAAGGGCCCGAATCACCCCGACGTGATTGGCATCAATAACCAAATCAAGCAAGCCACCAGCCGTTTGAAGGAAGGCATAGACAACGCCACCGAATCCAACAAGAAGCAGATTGCGGAGTTGGAGGCGCGCCTCACCGAACTGAACGGCGTCATGGACAAGTTTGACGCCCTCACGAAGGACGTCGAGATCAAAGAGAAGGCGTACGAGTTCATGGCGACGCAAGTTCAGGAGATGCGCGTGAACAATCTCCTGTCCGACGCGAAGGTCAACAACATCGCGGTTGTATCCGATCCGAGCCTGCCCACCAATCCGATTCGCCCGAGGAAGATGTTGAACCTCGTGCTGGCGCTGATTGGCGGTATTGTCGGCGGTTTCGGTATTGCCTTCTTCCTGGAATACCTCGATCACGGCATCAAGACTCCCGAAGACATCGAGCACTATGTGGGCGTATCGCCGATCGGCTCGTTCTTCCGAGGAGGCGACAAATTGAACGCCGCGGAGGCCCAACGCATCGCGTCACTGCTGGATGTTCTTGTTACCGAGAAGAGTCTGCAGATCATTGAAGTCACGAGTGCCGTGCGCGGCGAAAGCGCCGGACGCGTTGCGCGCGCCATCGGCGAAGCGTGGGCCGACGACCCCGCCGGCCCGACCTTGCTCGTCGATTTCACAAGCGACGGCGGCAAGGATGGCCGCGGTCTGATGGATTTGGTTCTTGGCCAGGGCCGCCTAGACGACCTCGTGTCCTCGTCCGGTTCGCTGTACGTGATGGGCCGCGGCGGACAACGCGAAATCCCGACGTACCTGTGGCGCTCCGATCAAATGCAGCGCGCGATGGGCGAAATGCGTGAGCGGTTCATGCGTATCATCTTCAGCATGCCGCCGGTGTTGCAGTCCAGCGATTCCGTCAACCTCGCGCGGTTCAGCGACGGCGTGGTCGTGGTCATTCGTGGCGATAGCACCCGCCGTGAAGTCGTTCGCCGCGCGGTGGAAATTCTTGCCGAAGCGAAGGGCCGCGTGCTGGGCGCCGTGATTACGGACCGCCGCCAGATCATTCCGTCGAGCATCTACCGCCGCATCTAACAGGCGGACTTCGAGACCCACTCAGCGCGCCCCTGGGACATCCCGGGGGCGCGGTTCTTTTTGCGGCAAAGATCGCGTGTGTTTCCGGCGAATCCGGTTTAGAATAGACTTGGTCGGTAAGTCCGGGGGATTTGAACGGGGGTATAGACGGCACACCATTCAGACACACCACGGGTCCGCATATTGTGTGCACGTATGAAGACCCGCTGCAGACCACCTTTTCATCGCGAGGGAACAACCAGGAGCGCTAAGCGCACGGGTGAGCCCGTGCCGAGGAGGGAAGCATGAGTCAGTGTCTGAATCGCCGACAGTTTCTCGGGTGCAGCGCCGTTGGGGGCACGTTACTGGCAACGGGGTTTGGGAACTACGCGCGCGCCGCTGTCCCGGAGGAAGGATGGCCGCAGTTTGCGCCCGTCAAGATACACGCCGTGTTTGTCGGGCGCACAGGCGACATTTATCTGTCGCGGCCGACGGAGGAAGTGGGGCGCCTCAAGGAATACCTCAGTCAGGTTGAGCGGCGGCTTGGCGACGTGCAATTCGTAGGCGGCGAAATCCTCCCGCCTGCCGAAGCCAAAGACGTCGTGCCTGCCTTGAAGAATGCCGATGCCGTGATGATGTTTCATCTCTCGGGACACGGCGGTGGCGCGCCCGCGGAGGCGATGCAGCAAATCGTGGATACGGGTCTGCCGACGGCGGTCTTCTCTCAACCATTCAGCGGGCACGGGTGGATGTATTTCCCGCAGTGGAAGAAGGACGGCAAGAAGGTCGTGCTGCTGCCGACGAGCGATTGGGGCGAACTCGACCGCGTATCCGCGCTGCTGCGCGTCCCCGCGCGCATGAAGCAGACGCGCATATTGGTGATTCGCGGACCGATGGGAACGCCTGCCGCGTGCTCGGCGGATAGCGTGAAGACGAAGCTGGGCGCGGAGTTGATTCCAATCACCGTGGAGCAAACCATTGAAGCATTCAACGCGGTCGATCTGAAGACGGCCGAGGAAGAAGCGGAGCGGTATTGGATTCGCGAGGCGAAGAAGATTGTCGAGCCCACGCGCGACGAGATCGTTTCCGCTACGCGGTATTACCTTGCCGTGAAACAGCTCATGCTCGAACATGGAGCGCAGGCAGTCACGAGTTCCAACTGTATGGGCGATCCCGCGAAGGGGTGTCTCGCGTTTAGCAAGCTCAACGACCTCGGCATGGTTGGAGCCTGCGAAGGCGACATGGATTCGACGTTGACCATGCTCCTGTTCGGGTACGCCTTCGGCAAGCCCGGATTCATCAGCGATCCCGTGTTCGATGCGGCTCGTAATGCGCTGATCCACTTCCACTGCACGTCGTCCACAAAGATGGACGGTCCGGATGGTAAGCGGCGGCCGTTCTCGATTCGCACACAGACCGACAGCCATCGTGGCGTGGCACTCGACGTGGAAATGCGCGAGGGTGAAGATGTCACGTGCGCGAAGCTGATTAACCTGGACACCATGCTGTGCTCGACGGGGAAGATCATCGACGTCACGCACGACCCGCTCGGATGTCGCACGCAGTTCGTCACGAAGGTCACGGACGCGCGCAAGATGTTCGAGAATTGGGGCGGAGGCGTGCTTCAAGGCGACACGATGACACTGCTGCACCGCGTCGTGTTCTTCGGCGACCACGCGGCAAGCATGGAAGACCTGGGGTCCCTAATGGGATTCAAGGTCGTAGCCGAGGCGTAATTGAAGGACGCCCGGCGTCGTTGCCGGGCGTCACCCATATTTCAATGCCTATCGACACAAGTTGTTAGTCCGAAGGCCCAATCATTTTTGACGGCACCACCGTCGCGTCGAACTCTTCGGCGGTCAATAGACCCAAGCGCACGGCCTCTTCTTTAAGAGTCGTGCCGTTTGCGTGCGCCGTCTTCGCGATTTTCGCCGCATTGTCGTATCCGATTTTGCGATTAAGCGCCGTGACCAGCATAAGCGAGTTGTTGAGCAGTTCGTCGATGCGCTTGCAGTTAGGTTCGATACCTATAGCGCAGTGTTCGTCAAACGATTCCGCGGCGTCGGCCAGCAATCGGATCGACTGCAGCACGTTGTAGATGATAACGGGCTTAAAGACGTTCAGCTCGAAGTTGCCCATCGAGCCGCCGACATTGACCGCGGTGTCGTTGCCGATAACCTGCGCCGCGACCATCGTCATGGCTTCGCACTGCGTGGGATTCACCTTGCCCGGCATGATCGACGAGCCCGGCTCGTTCTCGGGAATCGTGATTTCGCCAAGCCCGCTGCGCGGCCCGCTCGCCATCCAACGCACGTCGTTCGCGAGTTTCATGAAGCTACATGCCACGGTCTTCAGCGCGCCGTGCGTCATGACCAGCGCATCGTGCGCCGCAAGCGACTCGAACTTGTTGGGCGCGGTTTTGAAGGGCAGCCCGGTAAGCTCCGCGATCTTCGCCGCGACCTTCGCATCGAATCCCTTTTTCGTGTTGAGCCCGGTTCCGACGGCCGTGCCGCCAAGAGCCAGCTCAGCCAACTTGGGCAACGTGGATTCGATACGCTCGATACCGTTGGTCAACTGCTGCGCGTAACCCGAAAACTCCTGTCCGAGCGTAAGCGGCGTGGCATCCATGAGGTGTGTACGCCCAATCTTTATGATGTCTTGAAAAGCCTCTGATTTCTGTTTGAGCGTGTCGCGCAGCTTTGCCAATGCGGGCAATAACAGACGATGAATCTGTTCCACGGCCGCAATACTCATGGCGCCCGGGAACGTGTCGTTCGACGACTGCGACATATTGACATGGTCGTTGGGGTGAACCGGCTTCTTACTGCCAAGTTCGCCGCCAAGCATTTCGATGGCGCGATTCGAGATGACTTCGTTCGCGTTCATGTTGGTCTGCGTGCCGCTGCCGGTCTGCCAAACGGAAAGCGGAAAGTGGTCGTCCAACGTGCCAGCGATGACTTCATCGGCGGCCTTGCAGATGGGTTCGCAGAGCGCCGGATCGAGCAGGCCCATTTCGCAGTTCACAAGCGCGCACGCCTTCTTCAGAATGCCGAGGGCGCGAATGAGCTCGCGAGGCATCTTTTCGATGCCGATCTTGAAGTGCACGAGCGAACGCGCGGTCTGGCAACCGTAATACCGATCGTTCGGTACCTGCATTTCGCCCATGGTGTCTCGTTCTACTCGGTATTTCACAGCGTGTTCCTCCGCAGCTAACGAATCGACGTTTATCCCGCGCGCCCAGTGCGCCAACAGGGAAATCTAGGCTCTGGAGGCGTGAAGTGTCAAGAAGTGGGTGCGTCTGGGCGCGAAGGTGTGCGCGACTGTTCGTAGCCGCGCACACCCAAGACAATCTACTTCGCAGGGATAAGCCCCGTGGGGCGCGGCGGGCCGTCGTATGGCGCGGCGCCGTGGCTTTGGCCTGAACTTGCCGGCACGGTGGTCAGCGATACGTCGGTCGTGTCGGGCGCCTTAATGAACCCGAAGTAGCGGCCCATCCAGTAGCCCTGCAGCCAGCCGATGGGCGGCGTGACCGACTTGCCGTCGTCTCCGCCATCGTAATGGAGCGCGTTCTGGCTGCCCCACATGGCCTTGGTCTCGCGGGGCGATATGCCGCGCGTGCCGCCGCCATACGGAACGTAGCCGGGTTCGGGCGCCAGGTCGTCGCGGAAGGAATTGCGGTAGCTGTAGCCGACACAGTCGAGTGGAAAGTCGCGTAGATATTCCGCGGCACGGTCCGCCTCGCAATCGTTGCCCGTTAATCCGCCGTACATGAAGTTGAAGAGCGGGACATGCTGCATGCGCTGGACTTCCCAACTCCGCTCCAGACTCCGAAGATAGATCGACCGGAGTTCGGGATCGTTCGCGTAGCAGAGCAGCGGGAAGTAGCAACGGAACGCGAGTTCATCGTCCCACGGCACCACGAGGTCTGGCGGGAACGTGAGTTTCTGCCGCACGGTGTACTCCTGATATCCCCACTTGAGCAGTTGCTGAAGGCCCTGCTGGAACTTCGGATCGCCCGAGACGGCCGAGGCCGTCCACATGTAGGTCTGCGCTTCCATACCGTTCAGGCCGCGGGCGTCGAACCCGTAGGGCTTGAGCAGGTAATCGGGGTCCCAGCGACCCCAACGCGTGGGCTTGTCATCCATATCGCGCAACACCCAACCGTTGTCCATGATGTGTGAGGCGATGTTGGTGAGGTGCTTCTTCGCACGCTCTTTCTCCGGTCCTTGCGCAACCAGTTCATAAAACAGCGCCACGGAGAAAATGTGACCATTCACTTCGTCGCTGGAGGTGTCGCCCTTCCAGTACCAAAGGCCGTCGTCGGTGGGATACCACTTTGCGGGAAGCCCACCCGAACCGCCTTCCGCCATTTGGCCTTTGTCGCCTTTGACGGACCAGATGGCGCGGGCGATAAAGCCATCCTTGGGAGTAATGGCATCGAGCCAGATTATGGCCTCGAACGCGTCGACCGCCGCGGCGCGCACGCTTTCGTCTTTTGTGACGGCGTACTTGAAGCACAGTGCGGCGAGGTACTCCGCGCTGTTGCCGCCGTCGTTGTCGCTGATTTCGCGGACCCACTCGTTGTTCTTGGAATCCCAATAGAGTTGGTGGATGAACCCAAGGCGCTTGTGGCCCCACTCGTTGAGTTCGCGTTCAAAGTAGGCGGCTTTCTTCAGCAGCGTGTACGGTTCGTAGCGAATGATGCCGAGCCCGCCGTCTGTCGCGATGTACACCGTGTGTCCGCTGACGGCGATATCATGCACGTTGTCGCCGGGCAACCAGTGTTGGTAACCGAAATAGTGATACGCGTTGCCGGTCCTGCGAATCGCGCCCTTGGTGGTGCCGATCCATAGATCGCCATCGAAACCTTCCGCGAGGCACGTCGTATCGTGATAGGGGAGGCCTTCGGCGCCGGTAAGCGTCGTGAGGGCCATGCCGCGGATAACCGCCACGCCGCGTCCGGTGGTGACATAGAGGCGGCTGCCTTGGGCCATCATGTCACGCATATCGCGCGAAAGCATTTCGCCCCAGTCGATGGGATTGGGGATGAACTTGGCGCGGTCGAGCAGGGCAATGCCGCCGGGCCGCAGAATGTAGAGCGTGCCGCTATACGACGCGATACGGTCGATGGGCGCGATGGAGACGGGGTTCATCAACACCTGCGTGCCATCGTCCATGACCACGGTGCTGTCGTTGGAGAGATAGCCCGTCGCAGGTTTGATGTCGACGAGTTTGCCGTCTTCGTAACGATAGATCGCATCTCGCGTCGCGGCATGGACCTTGCCGACGTGCATGCACAGATCCACGATGGGAAGGTCCGCAACACGCGCCCACGCTTTGCCGTCGTAGCGGTGGAGTTCTTTCGCGGTCGCGGCCCAGAGCGCGCCGTCCAGCACACGCATGCGAAGGATGCCGCTGGGAGCCCCGCCGACATCCTTCAGCGAGTCGCCTTGCAACACTCGGAGCGAACCGTCTACAACGGCGAAGAGCGCGTCGTTGTACGCGGCCAACGCGGTTATTGGGGTCTTTGTCGAGATGGTCGCCCTGTTTTCCTGTAAGTAGACGTCGTCGGCAACGGGTTTGTTGTACGAGGTTTGCGGAATCGCAATATCGGCTCCGGCAAACGGTACGGCAAGGATTACGGCCATGAGAATGATGACAGCGCGAACATGTTGCATGTCCAGGACTCCTGTAGGTTCTTGGGAAAACCGTGCATGGACCGGGTCCAGAGTACCACATGTCGGCGGGCGCTCAACAGGGGCCGGCCTGCGGCGTAGCTCTCTGGAAGCGAGCGGCGGACGGCTTGGGGAAGATGGAGACCGTTCCGTCGCGAGCCGACAGGTGTGTCGGCGGAGTGCCGGGTCGGGAGACCGTGGCACAGCACGAGGAAGAATGAAGAGTTTCTCACGCAGAGCCGCTGAGGCGCAGGGAGCGCCGTGTCACCCTGGGTTCTGTGTAACGTGACGATTCAAGGGTACCTGGGTGGGGATGATGTGTGAATACAAGAGCCCGCGCATCGGGAACAGGCCTGCACGGCAGCGAGTAGGCAGGGTCGGCCCCAAGAGTTGTACCTCATATATGTGCGCACGTTCTTTGCACTCGGGAGCGAGCGGCAGGCGGCCTGGGGAAGGTAAAGACCGCTCGGTCGCAAACTATGCGGGCTCAGGTGACATTGGCACAACTAGTCTCATTTGGGCTCCAGAGGCGGCGATGCGGGAAACCAGTGCAATTTGTCGGCCTCCTGCGCGTAGGGGAGATTTGGACACCGGCGAACCATGGCCTTGTAGAAACGGTCGGCAGCTTGGGGATCTCTGCCTTTGATGTAGGCGCCGCCTTGATAGAGAGCGTACAAAGTCAGTGGATCGTTATCGGGAAGTGCCTGCGCGGCCTGCCACATGAGGTCGGCAGCGACATAACGGTAATGGAAGCGCTTGTTGGGGACAGGGGCGCTTCTCCAAACGCGACGCATTTCATCATCGGTGGCGGAGAGTACTTTCGCTGTCGCAGGGTTCATGGTCTTGAACCAGTTTCTCCTTATGACTTCCGAGCCATACGTGAGCGGAGGCGTCTCATTGGGCTTGTACGTGCGATAGTAGGTTGGCCCGGCGCGCGAAAGAAGACCGTGGATATACGTCCAGTCCGGTTCAATCTCTGTGCCCATGAGTGCCATACCGGTGTCATACGCGCTCTTCGAGGCAGCCATCATGTGCTTGGCCCACATGGAATCCGGTTTCGCGAGCTTGCGCGCCGTGGGGAGTTCGTACGTAAAGTTGTCCCAGTGCACCGCGTGTAACTCCGCCGCCGCCTTGAGTTCTGTGCTGACTCCAACAAGAATCGTTCTCTGATCGTCAGGGGCGTATTCGGCCGCTTGCGCCCATTTGCCGTTTCGGGCTAGCCGACGCGATAGTAGGCTCCGAAGTGCGGCTAGTCGGTTTTCTCCCTCTTCGCTATATCGCTCGCAGCGCTTCTGAAATTCAGGATCGTCCTTATGTCCATCGACGAACGTGCGCAATTCGGCCAGAGTCAGGACGCGTTCAGCGACATATGCGGCATCCGTCCAATATTCGGCGCGCAAGAAGAGCTCCAGTGCTTTGACGTATTCGCCACGGCCCAAGCTGAGTACCCCAAGACCGGCTTTAACGTCAGCCCCGACGTCCACGAAGGTGAATTCATCAAGTTGCCACGTCTCGTCTGCGGGAAAAGCATCCAGTATCGAGTGAATGGTCTGTGCCGCTTCGTCGACACGCCCTTGCCGAAGGAGTATTTTCGAATGAACCCATGTCGCGTACGGAGCCGAAGCGTCGGCTTGCTCTACCCAGCGCTGCGCCGTTTCGATATCGCCTTCCTTGTACGACGCCCATGCAAGCCGATCTGCCTCGGGAAAAGGCCCCTTGATCCCCGACTGTATTAACGCGGTGTTCCAGTCCTTGATTCGCTTTATGCAGTCATAGTCAGAAAGCAAATACGCCACAATCAATCGGCGGCACAAGGGATCGGTTGTGAGATTCAGATCGAACTGCTGCGCCGTACACGCCACCCTGCAAGCCGTTCGCAGCGAATTCGCCCAACGATGACGCTCATGCTCAGGCGCCAATCGAAGGAGATCCGTGTAATGCTGAATTGCCAATGCGTTTTGACCGGCGAGCATTTCTGCTTGCGCTTGCCACCCCAGACTATCGTCCGCCAGATGAAGCGAATCCGCGAATCCGTCGTTGGCGAGGTCCCGAACCATGGAATAGTACGAAATGGAGGATGACGGGTCTGTCTGGAGCAATGCCTTTGCGATCATATGGGCGGCCCACGTCGAACGGTAATGCCTGCGTTCCGCGGGCAGTTCCAGCAAAGATTTCCATTCGCGAACCGCTGTAATCTTGTCTCCTTGGTGGTAAGCCACGGCTCCCTTGCTGTACAGCGCAAACTCCTCGGGGATGGATTGCAGCACTAGAGCATCCGAAAAGAAGTCATACATGGAATTCTTCGCTTTAGACTCCCATTCCGTTTGTTGGGATTGGTTGCCATCGGAAGCCGAATAATACGTATTCCCACTCACCTGATAAGTCGAGATCTTGGCGTCCCACTGGATACGCCCGGTCCGCTTGCGGAAATCTCGGTATCTGTCAACAACATTAAATGAGAAGGAATCGGTGTTCCGCGGCACTGAAACACCTTTCTTCTGACGGGCCTCTCGAAGCTCGGCAATATCGGTGTCAATCGTCTTCTCCCACGTTGACGTCCGCCACGTTCCGGCGGCCTCCAGATCCTTCCACTCGGCATCGGATACGCTCAGATCAATCTCGAAGATCCGCGACAACTCATGGCGAAAATTGGCTCTGGGCATGGACAATACGTTGTCTTCGCACCCAGTCGTGAGGTAGTTGTTAGGCATGTAGAAATTGCCGCAGGCCCACGCGGCACGTTCGAGTATCAATAGCCCCAGAACCGCGACGAATGGCAGACGGCGAAACAACATGGCGGCGAGACTCCCCCTAGAGTGAACGCGAATCACCCTATTTATCCATTATGGTAGGGTGGAAGTTGCATTAACAAGGGGGTATCAAGATGGAGGGATGTCTTTGTTGGGCTCCGGAGGCGGCGACTTGGGAAACCAGTGCAGTTTGTCAGCCTCCTGCGCGTAGGGGAGATTTGGACAGCGGCGAACCATGGCCTTGTAGAAACGGTCGGCTGCCTCGGGATCGCGATTCTTGATCCACATGCCACCCCAATAGAGTGCGTACGGAATCAGAGGATCGTCATTGGGCAAGAGTTGGGCTGCCTTCCACATAAGGCCTGCGGCAACATAGCGGTAGTGGAAGCGCTTGTTCGGGACGGGGGTACTTTCCCAAACGCGCCGCATTTCCTCGCTGGACGCGGAGAGCGCCTGCGCCGTAGCGGGATTCAGGTTCTCGAAGGGATTCGGCCACATTTTCACCACGAAGGGAATAGCGGGATTCGCATCTTTCTTGTACGTTCGGTGGTAAGTGGGCCCCGGGATTTGGACTATTCCTTCGAGGTAAGACCAGTCCGGCTCGATTTCAGAACCAAGGAATTCCATACCGTTCCGGCGGATGCACTCGGCTGCCGCGATATAGTGCAGCGCGCGCACCCGCTTCGCGTCCGCGGATTCACCCTTTTTGCTTTTCTTGGCTTCTGGCGCGCTTGACATGTCTTCCAGACGGAATCTCTGTCCCTGAGTAGCGGTGCTCAGATGAGTCTTCAGGTTCGAGATAGTCTCTTGTTCGGTTACGGACATGTAGATGCGAGCCGAATCCAAATCACCACCACGTAGGTACCGGCGTGCGAGGATGCCGCGCAGTAGCTCCCTGCGAGGTTTTCCCTGCCCGTTCCAATAGAGGTCCCCCAAGGGCTCCTCGTAAGCGGAATCGCTGTGATGAGCGTCTACGAACTCGCGGAGCTCCGAAGTGGTTAGCACGCGTTCGGCGACGTATGCCGCGTCGACCCAATAGCCGGATCGCACAAACAGGTCGAGTGCTTTTGCGTACTCTCCACGGCCCAGCAGAAGTACGCCCAAGTCCGCTTTGACGTTATCAGCGGCAGCGAATGGCCCATTCTTGTTCGGGCCCGGCCACTGATCGTCTGCGGGGAAGGCATCGGTCAAACCGTGCAACACCTGAACGGCTTCATCGATTCTGCCTTCTCGAAGCATCAGCTTGGCGCGGGTCCATCGCGCATACGGCAAATCGGGATCGGCGAGGTCAAGCCACTGCTTGGTATTCTCCATATCGCCTGACGCGTAGGCCGCCCACGCCAGCTTGTCTGCGTCGGGGAAAGGCTTCCGAACACCGGATTGCGAAATGAAGTTGTAGAGGCCCAAGCTGTAGCGTTGTTTATTACTCGGATTGGAGATCGTCCACGCTGCAATGATCCGTTGGCAAAGGGAGTCCTCGGCGAGTTTGAGATCGAACTGGTCCGACTTGCAGGCCATCCAGCACGCGGTCTTCAGGGACTCGTACCACTTTCGCTTGTTGCCTTCCTCGCTCAACTGGAAAAGTAGCAGGTAATGTCGAATTGCTGCGGCGTGCTCTCCGGCATACATCTCGGCCTGGGCCTGCCATCCGAAACTGTCGTCGGCCAGCCGGAGGGAATCGTGGAGTCCTGCATCGGCGTAATCACGGATCTTTGTGTAGTAGAGGATCGATGTCGCGGGGTTTGTTTTGAGCAGTGCCTTGGCGATCATGTACGCGGCCCACGTCGATTTAAAGTGACGATTGTCCTCCGGCAGATCGAGAAGAGCCTTCCACTCGCGGACGGCAGCTTCCAGGTCGCCCTTGTGAAAAGCACTCGCTCCACGCGCGTAGAACGCAAATTCGTCAGGAAGTGACTCGGGCAAAAGGGCTTCGGAAGACACCGCAGTCAGGCTGGGCTCGTTGGGGGCGCTATTGTCAGGGGGCGGCGGCGCGCTATCGGGATTTGCGCCGCTCGGATACATCTGCGCTTTCCACGTCGAAGGCGGTTCCGAAGAACGATAGGTCTTGTAGAGGTCCACGATCTCGTTGATCTTGCCTCCCTCGACTCCCGCCACTCCAAGCGCCTGGCGAAGGTCCACTATGTCGGCACGGAGTGTCGCATTCCACGAATTTGGAGATTCCTTGGGTACAGCAGGCTGTCCCGGAAAAGTAATCTCCTCATCAAGAATGCGCGAAAGTTCGCGCTGAAACGAGGCAATCGGCATGTCGAGAGTCCTGCTCTCGGATCCATAAGCCAAATAGGAGTTTGGCCATTCCGCTCCACATGCCACGGCAACGGATACTGCAAATGACGTTGAAAGCAGGAATGTACAGACAATACGGCGCGCAGACATAACTCGGATACTCCCCCTTTGAGTGAACGCGAATCACACTATTTATCCATTATGGTAGGGTGGAAGTTGCATTGGCAAGCCGCGGGGAGAAGAGCGTAATAGAATAACGCCCGGCACAGAAGCCGGGCGTTACGAAGATAAGGTCAAACGGTTGGTTCAGGATTCGTCGGCGTCGATCTTTTTGCTCGCGATTTCGGCGTGGAAGCGGGCTATGAGTTCGTCGAGGCCCACGCTGCCTTCGTCGCCACGGCGGCGGTGGCGGAGAGCGACGGTGCGGGCGCTTTGTTCGCGTTCGCCGATGACGAGCATGTAGGGGATCTGCTGGGTCTGGGCGGCGCGAATCTTGTACTTGATCGTTTCGTCGCTGGCATCCATCTCGACGCGGAAGCCTTCGTCGAACAGGCGGTCGCGGACTTCTCGGGCGTAGTCTTCGTAGGCGGACGCCACGGGAATCACCATGGCCTGCGCGGGCGCGAGCCACAGCGGGAATGCGCCGGCGAAGTGCTCGATGAGGATGCCGATGAAGCGCTCAATGGACCCGTAGATCACGCGGTGGATCGCCACGGGGCGGTGCGCCTGGCCGTCGGGACCTGTGTAGTCGAGGTCGAACTTGTCGGGCATCGAGAAGTCGCATTGAATCGTCGCGCATTGCCACGACCGCTTGATGCTGTCTTTGATGTGGAAGTCGATCTTCGGCCCGTAGAACGCGCCGTCGCCTTCGTTGATCTTGAAGGTCATGCCTTTCGCTTCCAACGCACTGCGCAACGCGGTGGTGGCGTTTTCCCACATCTCTTCGGTGCCGATGGAATCCTCGGGACGCGTGCTGAGTTCGACGTGGTAGTCGAATCCGAAAGTCTTGTACACGTGGTCAACGAAATCGATGATGGAAATGACTTCGTCCTTGATTTGCTCCGGTGTCACGAAGATGTGCGCGTCGTCCTGGGTGAACATGCGCACGCGGGACAACCCGTGTAGCACCCCTGATTTTTCGTGGCGGTGCACCGTGCCCACTTCGGCCATGCGCAAGGGAAGATCGCGGTAGCTCCGCAATCCCGATTTGTAGATGAGCATCGCGCCGGGGCAGTTCATGGGTTTCACGGCAAAATCACGTTCGTCGATTTTCGTGAAGTACATGTTTTCGCGGTAGTGGTCCCAGTGGCCCGACTGTTCCCAGAGGATGCGTTCGAGGATGATCGGCGTACGGATTTCGTGGTAGCGCCGCTTGCGATGTTCGCTGCGCCAGAATTCCATCAGGGCGTTTAGCACCACCATGCCTTTGGGATGGAAGAACGGGAAGCCTGGGCCGACGCCGTGGAAACTGAACAGGTCGAGCTGTTTTCCGAGTTTGCGGTGGTCGCGTTTCTCGGCCTCGGCGCGCAGGCGGATGTACTCGTCCAATTCTTTCTTGCTTGGAAACGCGGTGCCGTAAATGCGTTGCAGCATCGGCCGTTTCTCGTCGCCGCGCCAATAGGCGCCCGCCACACTCAGCAATTTGAACGCCTTGATGCGACCGGTTGACGGCAGGTGGGGCCCGCGGCACAGGTCGGTGAATTCGCCGTGCGAGTAGAAGGTGATGGTTCCGTCTTCAAGGTCGCTAATGAGTTCCGTTTTGAATTTCTCGTCGCGTTTCGAGAAGAAGTCGAGCGCTTCCTGTTTTGAAACCTCACGACGTTCGTACCGCGCATCTTCTTGCACGATCCTTTCCATCTCGGCTTCGATGGCCGGGAAATCGGCTTCGGTGATGGGCGGTTCGGTGTCGATGTCGTAATAGAATCCGTCCTCGATGGCCGGGCCGATGGCCAGTTTCGTATTCGGGCGCAGCCGCATAATCGCCGACGCCATCAGGTGAGCGGCGCTGTGGCGCATTACGTCTTTGCCCGCCTGCGAATCGAAGGTCAGGATTTCCACGGTGTCGCCGTCGGTCAGGGGCGTGGGAAGGCTCTTTACCTCGCCGTTGATGCGCGCGCCCGTGGCGGCTTTGGCGAGGCGCGGGCCGATGGTCTCGGCCAACGTCAGCGCGGTCGCGCCCGGTTCAAGCGACTTCTTCGATCCGTCCGGCAAAACAACGGTAATGGTGCTCATGGAGACTCCTGAGTGCTGACGCGGCGGTACGCGCGGTCCGGCTACGCCCGGGCCTGACGCGGTTTATCCCTTAGAAACTCGCCCGCGTATACGCAGTGGGATTGATAAAACGGGGTGTATTTTGCCACGAACGCGCAGGAAAATGCGAAAACCCGAAAGACCGAGGGCCGGGGCAGGTGGTGTGTCGCGCTTACATTGCTTACGAATTGGGTGGCATGGAGGAGGCAATTTGGACATGATTAACATGATTTACAAGATGACTTCTCTGTGGAATGGCTGTGTGGCTTACCGGGAAGCGTCTTAATCGTGTGAATCGTGTAAATCCTGTCTATTACTCCTCCGACACGGGGAGGGTGATTCACTCGCGCAGAGGCGCGGAGGCGCAGGGAGATTTCGGCGCGCCGAAGGCTCCCAGACATGGACCTACGGGAATGGAATCTTCTGTCACGGAACGGACATTGGATGTCTCCGCCTATCCCGCGTGCGAGCACAATGCGCAGTTGGCGCGGAAGAGGGAATTTGGACAT
>JAIBAQ010000079.1 GCA_019695095.1 Candidatus Hydrogenedentota bacterium | reverse complement strand
GGCTTCGATATGAGCCAGGATTCCTTTTCGCTCAGAACGTTTAAGCAGGACCGCACATAAGATGGGCGTCAGCGTGAAGCTGATAAACAAGGAGACAAAGGTCACGACGACCATGGTAAGCGCGAAGGGAGCGAAGAATCGGCCTACTAGCGAACCCATGGTGATGATTGGAAAGAGCACAACAATATTTGTGCCTGCACTTGCAATGACCGCCACGGCGACTTCGCTCGCGCCGACGCGCGCCGCTTCTTTAGCAGACATTCCTTCCGCGAAGCGCTTGGCAATGGCTTCGAGGACGATGATGGAGTTGGTAACGAGAATCCCCACGGAAAGCCCGAGCGACAAGAGCGTGGACGTGTTCAACGTGTAGCCAAAAGACTGAATGAAGAAGATACCAATGATCACCGTCAGCGGCATGGTGATGGCCACGATGATCGTTGTTCTCACGTTGTACAAGAACAAGAATAGAATGGCCGCGGTGAGCAAAACCCCTTGCCAAATGCTGGAGATGGCGCTGTCCACGCTAGATTCGATGAAGTCGCCATCGTCGGAGATCCAGACGAGTTCCATGCCGCCCGGCAATTCCGATTGGATGCTGTTCATGGCCGCTTTGACCCGATTCACGACCTGCACGGCGTTTGCGTCGGCCTTCTTGACGACACGCATACCGATACAGGGTTCGCCATCAATCAATGCCGCTTGGCGCAGTTCGGCGCTGGCGAGTTCGGCCTTGCCTACATCGCGAAGGTAGACTCGCGAGCCTTCTTTGAACGAGAGTTCGAGCGCGTTGATGGCGTCGATGCTTTTGTATTCGGCGTCGAACTTGACGGCGAACTCGGTTCCATTTTCACGCACGCGGCCGGAAGGAATTGTCCGCACGTTCTGCGCTACCGTCTGCACGACGTCGGCGCTGGTCAATCCCCGTTCAGCCAGTTTCTGCCGGTCTAAGAGAAGGTGGACTTCCCGTTCCGCGCCGCCGATTAACTGCACTTCCGCGACGCCGCTCAACACCGACAGACGATCCCGTAAGGCGTTGTCCGCATAGTCGTAGAGGTCGTCGATCGGCACGCTTCCCTTCAATGCGAGATTGATGATGGGTTTGGCGTTGATGTCATATTTCAAGACCTTGGGTTTCTCTACGCCCTCCGGGAAGTCATTGAGAATGAGGTCCAGCTTCTCGCGCACGTCGTTCGCGGCCGTATCGACATCGACGTTCAACTGAAACTCAAGCAAGGTCTGCGCGTGGTCTTCCATGCACGTAGACGTGACGTGTTTCAGGCCATCGATCGAGACGACGGCGTCCTCGATACGTTTGGCGACGTCCGTTTCGATTTCACTGGGACTGGCGCCCGGATAGATCGTGACCACCGTGATGTACGGAATGTCGATCTTGGGCATGAATTCGAGGCCGACCTTGCGGTACGCATTGAGTCCCAGCAATGTGAGCCCGATTATAAGGCTCCCCATCGCGACAGGCCTGCGGACCGAGGCATTCGAAAGAAACATTACTTGGGCTCCTGCTGAACATCAATCGGCGAACCATCGTTCAGCAGCGATTGTCCCATGGTAATGACTTTGGCGCCTTCCGTCAGCGACGGACCTTCGCATTCCACCCAGCCGTCGCTCTCGATGCCCTTCTTCACTTTCACGAGGCGGGCGGTATCGTTCTCGGCCACGAATACGATGGGGTGTTCGTCCCTGACTTGGACAGCCTCGACGGGAACCCCAAGTCCCTCGCGTTCCTCGATGAGCACATCCGCTTCGGCCATCGCGCCAGGGACAACTCCCGACGGTGGATCCTTTATCTCGCACTTTACTTCAAATGTGCGCAGCATCGGATCCACCGTCGGGCTGGCGTACGTAATCGCATGCTCGCCCGCGTCTACGCCATATACGCGAATGCGAATGCGTGTAGTCCCTGGGACGACCCGTGCGTAATATTGAGCCGGTAGAAACACCGACACTTCGATTACGGACGGGTCGTCTATCCGCACCACCGGCGAACCAGAATCCGTCATTTCCCCCTGTTCACGGAATCTCTTGCTCACCTTTCCACTGATGGGAGCCACGATTAGGGAGTCGGCTAGGTCTTTTTTTGCGAGTGCCAGCGCGGCTTCGGCTTGATGAACGCGTTCTGCTGCAAGGTCGATACCGGTTTGGGCCAGCTTTTTGCCTGCCGCCGTCTGCTTCTGCCGCGATTCCTGTTGTTCGAGCAAGTCTTGCGAAACGACTCCCCTTTCGCGCAGACGTTGGAAACGGTCCCAGTCCAGGTCGGCTTTGTTCAGGTCGATTTCCACTTTCTCAAGCTGCGCTTGAGCTTCGCGCAGCCCGCACCGCGCAACGGCAAGGTCTTGCTCGCGAATAGCAACACCTTTGTTCACCTTGACCGTATCGACCTGAAACAGTTTGGTCTCTCCGGCAACGACGGTATCGCCCTCATCCACGAAGATGCTTTCGAGAGGTCCGCCGATACGCGTGGAAATCACGGCATACGTCTTCGCCATGACGTTACCCTGAACCTTCAGCTTCTCCTCGAATTTCCGAGTCTCTGCCAGAGTCGTCTTAACCGTGATACGGCGGCCCGCTTCGGGCAGTTCGGGAGGCGTGTCACTGCGAACAATCGGTTCGGTCCGGCCTGCCCGCGCGAAGGCCGCATAACTGCCGACCCCGGTTAAGGCCAAAGCCAGCACACCTATCCCTAAATAACGTAGTTTTGGGATCATCGTCCGTTACCCCGCGTCTGCTACTTCCAATACTTCGACTTACACTAGGCCGGATCGCCCCCCGGCGCGGATAATCCATCCCAAAGCGCGGCAAAACACTGATCCAGCCACTCCGGAAATGGCGTGACCGGGTCGAAGGCCCACATGACCGACGCTCCCAGGAAATTCTGCACGGTCAAGCGGGCCATGTGATTCGGATCCAGGTCTGTTCTTACTTCGCCCTTCTTTTGGGCTTCTGCATACACGCTGCCCAGAAGTTCGGTGGCCTTCTGGATCGTCTCCGTCATGTGCTCGGTGGCATGCGGACTCGAAAACGTTGCCCCCCAGAGATTGCGTTCAAGATGAGGATTCCGCAAAGAATCCTCGGCCAAGACACGAATGGCATTCTGAATTGCGGTACGTATAGTCGCGTCGGTTGCGCGGCTGCCGTCAAGCGCCGCGGAAAACTTGTCCAGGATCATGGCGCTGTGGGTGGCGAGGAGGTGTTCCTTGCAACTGAAATAGTTGAAGAAGGTTCCCTTGCCTACGTCGGCTGCTTCGGTAATCTGCTCGACGGTCGTCGCGTGGTAGTCCTGTTTGGCGAAAAGGGTTAGCGCAGCTTCCAGAATGCGAGAACGCATCTCGGCACGACGGCGGTCGCGGCGTCCTAGCGGACGCTCCGTGGATTCGGCTTCGGTTTCGAGATCAGCGTTCATGAGGACCCCCACATGACTTCTTCTCGAACGTGATTCTACCCCATTCATGACTCGCAGTCAAATTTGACGCCAAGCCACGCATCGAGCGGTTTCCCGCGTTGACCGTAATAGGATCTCTAGACGAGTGGTATATTGGACGGGCGGGAAGTACGTCTAGTCCGCAATTTGCACCGGCGTGATTGAGGGCCAACGCAGACTGCTCACGTGCAAAACTCTGAGGTTATGCCATGAGGATTTCTCGCGAACACACTCTGTCTTCAGGGAATCGCTTTGGTTTTCGCCGCAAGTCTGGCAAGCACACTGGTCACGAGAGAGGTTCAAGTGTGTTCGTGAGAAATTCGGGGTAGTCAACCACACAAGGCTATTGAACATGAAGAAGACAAAAGAGATATCGAAGCCGCGCCTGTACATTGAAGAACTGGAGAGACCGGCGCTCGCTGGCACCGCTACCACGCTGTCGATTGGCGAAGAGGGCGGAAAATTCGGCTGGGCGACCACCTTGGCGATTGGCGAAGAGGCCACCAAGGGGCTTTAGCCCAGGTCTCGCGGCAATACTGTGGCACATTGTCTAGTCGTCGGCCCCCGGACTGACCCTCAGGTGATCCGTGTTTCGGATGAGCTTGGTAAGCGGCGAAAGAAGGTCCAAATCTGGGATACGGACAGCTATCCTGAGTCCCTAACCTGTTCGTTGGTGAATGGAGCGTTGTGTCTTTCAGGCGAAGCTCTGCCAAAGCGCCTGAGATCTGTGTACCTGAGGGCGACGGGGCCAAGTCCATTCAGCCCCCGATTTGAGGACGATCTCGCTACGCGCCCGAGGGGTCTCTTTGCCCAGTGGGAAGAGCGGCTCGCGTTCATTTCTTCCGCGCTGTTGATTCTACAGGCGCGGCGAGTGGTGGTCGTCAATACGCCGGAGGCGAACGCCCAGCATAGCCGAAAGCCGTATCAGCTGGAGTTGCTTCGCAGTGCTGGATTGCCAGTCCCGAAGACGTTGGCGACAAACGACGCCAAAGCGGTGAAGGCCTTCGTCAAAGACGTTGGAGCAGTGGTGTACAAACCTCTGGCGGGAGGCGCTTCCGTCCGGAGGGTTACGAAGAACGACCTTGCGCGAGAGCGGCTTGCGGCATTGGCGCTGGCGCCGGTTCTGTTTCAGGAAATGCTTGAAGGCGTCTCGGTTCGAGTCTATGTGGTTGGCAAGCGCGTTGTTGCTTCAGCCGAGATTCACTCGGATGAACTCGACTACCGGCGTGATGAAAAGGCGGTAGTCGCGACCCGATTAAGCAAAGAAGAACGCCGCGCGGCTGTATCGGCCGCAGCGGCGTGTGGAATGCGATTCTCGGGAGTCGATCTCATTCGAGGCGCTCGCGGATTTCACGTTCTCGAATGCAACCCTTCTCCTATGTTTGCCGTATTCGAGGAGAAGACCGGCTTGGATGTAGCAGGGCCTCTCGCAAACTATCTATCGAATCCGGGCAACGGTTGAGGCGCGTTACTTCTGCGCGGCAGAACGATCCAATTGATCGAGCTTCGACTCAACATCTTTGAATTCTTCCGCAGTGGGCAACGACTCTTGCGTCTCGTTGATAACCGGCCATTGGGCAGCCAGTTCTTTGTTCAACGCAATGAAGTCCTGCCACTTCTCCGGCAAGTCTTCTTCCGGATAGATCGCATGAACCGGGCATTCGTCCACGCACGCGCCGCAGTCGATGCATTCGTCCGGATCGATTGTCAGCATGTTTGCACCCTCGTGAAAGCAGTCCACGGGGCATACGGCGACACAGTCGGTGTACTTGCACTTGATGCAAGGCTCGGCTACGACATGAGCCATATTAGAAATCTCCTGTAAATAGACCTACCCCACCGGACGTGGGTCGTCAAACTCGGGGTTCACTGACGTGTATTTAGGGACGTTCGTTACCCCACAATCCCAAGACCAGCCAATACCGCATTCTGGCCAGAGGGGCAGAATCATGTCACTAAGGAAAGGGCATTGTCAAATCTCATATTCCCGCAGTCCGTGCCCTTTCGTCCCGATCCCCCCAGTTCCGCTCGATGTCTGCTTGGACCCCCTTTTGAGTCGCGGACGGGGAGGCCGGCGCGCCTCTATCCGCCATCGGCAGAATGGCGGAGGACTTGTGCCTGCACCGCTCCCGGGCTCGCTTGGGGGCTCGCGGCCGGCGGCGTTTTCCTAACCTTTCCTGGATTTACTCACTCTTGCGACCTGGTTGGCGGACACCGGTCACAGTCTTGTGACACTATATGTAGAGTGCGGCCCCATAGAAACTGCGGGTTCCACTAGTCTCACTACATGCTTCTGCTGTCCTATGCCTTGCGTAAACGGTCTAGAGATGTACAGCTTATGGTGGAAAGACCCTCGGGAATAATTTGCGCCTACCCAATAAAATCCTCTTGACAGCCCCTATATCTTGTGGTATATTTCGCATGGTGTCTGAAACTAAGTGTGTGGACTTGGTCGTGGACTTCATCGCACCATGAAGTCCGTTCCGCAGCCCAGGCCTTAAAATAGTCCACACCTCAAGCTGAGTCGTCTGAGGCACTTTGACCGCAGCCCAAAGGTTTCAGGAAATACGCTCAAGCCGTGACCCTCTTGCGCCAAGATACACGGAATGAGGTTTCAGACACTCCCCGCACCGAGCGGCGGGTTCCCAAGGCCCGCCGCTCCCTCCATTTTCCGTGGATTTGCAGCCTCAAGCGACTCTGTCCTACCTGCTTTTTTTCTCAAGAATAGGGCAGATCGGTCGGATCAGACGGATGGGACCTATCCCTCCGCGGCCTTCACTCCCGCGTCGATAGCAGCCTTTCCTTTTCGGTAGGCGTCGTAGGCGTCGTCGATCATCCAGGCGTCGATCATGATCCAGCCCCGGTAGCCGCCGTCCCATAGCGTTTTGAGGGCGGCGGGGATGTCGCAATGGCCGTCGCCGCAGGCGAGGTGTTTTGAGGTACCTTCGAACAGCGTTCCGTCGCAGTCGGTGAGATGAACATGCCCGATGTGTTGCACACCCAGTTTCTGCAGCATCTCGTGTGGCTTGCCTTTGCTGCCCCACATCAAATCGAAATGGCTGGGATCGAAGTTGGTCTTGCAGACGGGATGATCGACCTCGGCAAGAATGCGTTGAAGCGTTTCGAACGTATTGAAAATGAACGGAGGCTCAATCTCGAAGGAGAAATAGAGTCCCATATCGGCGGCGCGCTTTGCGGCCTCGCGGTAGCTGGTAACCAGATTCGTAATTGCCGCGTCGAGATTGGCGTTGCCCGCGAGATCGCCGCCGGGCCAGTTGCCGATGAATTCGCAGCCCATTGCGCGCGCCAGATTCAGATGTTCCGTGAACTTCACCAACCATGCCTCGCGTCGCGCAGGATCGGCGGCATAGGAGTCCGAACTGCCGGTCTGAAACGTGTAGGGCTGCAGTCCGTAGGATTCGTACAAGCGCTTGAGCGCTGCTATACGCTCGGTCTCGTTCGATTTCGGGTAACCCCCATGAGGCCATCCTTCCACCAGTTCCACACCATCGAATCCTTCTCGGCTCGTGAAGTCGAGGATTTCCCAGATGGGGTACGAGTGCTGGAACCTGCCCTCGGAGGACATGAAGCCGTTTAGGCCGACGGAGGTCTTCCAGGGTTTGGCTTTGACGTCTTGAGCAAGCGACTTGCCAGATGTGAGTACGGCGGCTAACACGGTAGATGTCTTCAGGAACGTACGCCGTGAAGTGTGCATCAATTCCTTCCTTCTGCGGCTGAGTGCCAATCACCGCACAAATACAATAACGAATTCAACCACGGATGGCGCTGATGGCACGGATAAAGAATCGCTGTTATGATATTATTGTTAATGATATAGATTTGTGTGTGTCGGTCGTTTGCCCGTATTACTGACTAGCACGCCGGAACTCATTTCGCAACTGGCCCGCTTGCAAGACTTGCAACGAAGAACGGAACAGTTCGTTGTGTACAAAGCATGTTCGCGAGACTTTGTCGTGGAATAACCACAGTGTCATGCACGTAAGCAATCCGCGCCGACGCTTAATCGCGTCGATACAATTGCGGAATGGAAACACTGAAGAAGGGGGGCGACTTTTGATCCACGAAGATATTACGCATGCAATCATCGGAGCGGGGATGTCTGTCTCGAGTGAATTGCGGCCGGGGCTAGACGAGAAGATCTACGAGCACGCGCTTGTCATCGAGCTGGGTCTGCGAGGCATATCGTGCGACAGTCAAATGAGATTCCCGGTTTTCTACAAGGGCCACGAAATCGGAATTCTCATTCCAGACCTCGTTGTCGAAGGGAAGGTCATTGTCGACACAAAGGTCGTCACGGCCTTCAGTGACGAGCATACGGCTCAGATCCTCGGTTACTTGGCAATCACAAACCTGGAAGTGGGCCTTCTTCTGAACTTCAAGTCCAACCAACTGACTTGGAAGCGAATCGTCCGAAGCGAGCCTCGTTGATCGAATTGTCCCGCATCCGTGCCATCCGGGGAATCCTTGGTTGAGTTTCTTCTCTATTTCTTATAGACGTCTGGACCGGGTACGAACTTGTCGTAAGGGCCGGCAGAGAACGAGAGGATTTCCGCCATATTCGGAAGGGAAGGTTCGGTGCGTTCGATACGCCACACTTGTTCTTTCATGGAGAGGGTAAACCACACTTCGCCGGTATCGTTGCAGGGGAAAAAGGCTTGTGTCTGCCCGATGCGTCCGGAGGGGTCGCTAATGGCTGTGCCTGAGAACCGGCAATACACCAGCACGCGAACCTGACCGGAGGAATCGAATGCGGAGAAGTCCCACTCGCGGATTTGCCGGTCCATTCTGCAGGCGCCGTATCGTTCGAAGAACCATTGAAACGCGCGTTTCACGTATTGGAACCGCCACCACTGCGCATCCTGGTATTCCGTCGTATAGAGATCGAGAACCGTATCCAGATCTTCGGCGGCAAAGGCTTTGTCCAGGGTTTCGAGACGCTCGGCAATCTCTTTCGCGAGCGGTATCTTGTCCTCCGGAAGCCCTTCCGTGTTCGGCCACCACACTTGGGACTTAGGGCGCGCATCGGCTGGGGTTTCCAACGGTTGTCCCTTGGCCATGGCCGCGATATTGCTGATGACTGCCTCTTCGACGATGCGGCTCTCCGCCACACTGAAGGCGAGGTAATCTCCGTAGTTGACCGTGCCCGAGTAGGGAGCCTGTTCGTTCGTGAGAGCGGTTACCGCGTAGGCAAACGCAGCATCGGCGCTGGGCGTTGGGTCGGTCCACGTGCGGCGATCGGTCCCCTCGGCGATCAAATCGAATTCGCCGCCGGGGTAAGGGCGCTTATAGATCTTGAACGATACGTCGCCCTCGCGGAACGGCCACTTGAGAACCACGGTTCCGTTCTGACGTTCGGCTTCCAGACCCACGACAGGCGCAGGCAGACTGGGAATCTCAAAGGTTTGCTCTGAGTACAGGTTCTCTTGAGTGTGCATCACGAAGACGCCACGTCCTACGCGCGACACAAAGGCTGTGCCGCCGCCGTCGGGTTGATGAAATTGGTCGAGCAACTGATTCCAGGCCTGCGCGGACGGGGTCGTGCCGGCAGGGACGATTCGTCCGAACATCGAGGACACATCGGCGGGAGCGAACGCAGACAGGATTGGCACCCAGTAATGGCGGCCGGTATTAGGGATCAACTCGCTAATTTGGCCGGGCCGCTCCATGCCATACGCGCCCAGCATCAGCAGCCCCTGATCGCGAACGCCATCTACGTCGCGCAGGTTAATCTGAAACGCTTCGGGCGTGGGGGCCACGGCGAGTTGGCAGGCGACGGCAGCTTTCTTCTGGACAAACTCGCGGCGCGCAATAAGGCCTTGCTGTACCATTTCGCGAAGGGCCGGTTGAATGGATTCTTGCCAGTACTTGGCCCGTTCGCCAAACCAAAGGTCACCCGGCACGTCGAACGCGTATGCCGTCGCGCCGCCCATAGCGCCATTTAGCAGCATGGCCCGGTAGAGCTTGGGCGGCATTTCGACCGGTTCTTTGCGTCGGCCAAATACGCCGGGTTCAAGGAACGATGCGTTGCGGTACCAGTTGGACGATGCTGAGACGCCCCATTGGTCGACGGCGCCTTCAAGCCACATGCCCATGAGCGCACCCTGCTGCGCAATCGTATCGCCCTTATCCGTGTCCACCAGGGGAACGACGAAAGCGCGGCATGCCATGAGCTGTGCATAGAGAGGTCTGCACGCGGGATTGCTCATCAGCCGCAGCCAACGGGGACCGGCGAGCCGTATGGCGATGAAGCGTCCATTGTGAGCGGCAATTTCGACAGCGGTGGTGAGCCACCGCGCGGCAGGCGGCGCTCCAAAATCACCGCCCCCGCCAAAACGGTCATAGGTGTTGAAGTCAAGGTCCGCCGCGAGCACACCTTTGACGCATGGGAACGTTGCAAGCAATTCATCGGCAAGCGGGATCGGATACACGCCCATCGGATTCGCGTCAGCTATCTGGAGTGCCACGGGTATTTCGGCTTGCTGGAGGGACTGAAGCGCGGTGCGAACGGCTTGGTCACGGGCTGTCGCGTCGGGCGTGTCCACGGAAATGGCCAGCACCGAGAAGGGCTTCATGGGTTCAGGTAGAGCCGCCCAGATTCCAGCGACCTGCTGTGCATAGGCAGCACCATCGAGCGTGTCGCTCGGGGGTACGGCAAATAGAAAGAGAGGGTGGTCCGCGCTAATCTCGACGCTCATCGGCGGAAACGTCTGTGCGGCTACGCCGGACACAAACGCGACGGCGATAAGGACGGCGCGTGCCTTCCCCCGTATGTCTGAACCCCTAACCATTCGCGCGATTCTATCCCGCATTTTGCACCGGCGCAACTGAACGCCAGCGCAAAATGCTTACGTGCAAGACTTTGAGGCTATTCCATGGGGATTTCAAACAAACGCACACTGCTTGCCGAGGTCTGCTTCGCTTCCCGCAAAGAATCCTGCAAACGCACAGGTTGCGAGAGAAGTCCGTGTGTGTTCGTGAGAAATCCGGACTACGAATCTGACGTGCGTCAGAACTGTGACAAACTTCCGTTTTCACTCCCGCTAGACATCCTCCGGAGACTTGCACCGCGGAAATGCTCCATGCCAAATGCAGACTGCCTCTGGAGTCTCTATCCCTTTTCCGTGTGCGGAGTTGCAGCACAATTTGTGATTTGAGGCCCGCAGAAGTGATTGAAAAGCCAAGTTGCGTCACTGAGCCATACGCGTGGTGTACCGAGCCTTGTGACGCGAATCCAGGCAGGTTCTGGTCGCTGTACCGTCAGCGTTCTGCTCTTTTTGGCGCGTAAGGAAGACGACCCTACAAGACCTGGTGTGTCCTGGCTTGAGGACGACCTTTCCAAATAATATGGGCAAACAGGTGAATAATGTGGCACAATCGTGCTCGTGGAAGTTTGCCGATCGACCGAGCAGGCGGAAGTCGGCACATGTTCGGGTCTCAATGAGAGGTGGCCGTATATGTCTAAGTCTGCCAACATCTTGATTGTGGACGACCAGGGAGTCAATCGGCAGATACTCGCCAAATTGGTCGCCGATCTTGGCCACAGCTCGATTCAGGCCGAAAATGGCGCCGTGGCGTTGAAGCAACTCAAGGAACACAAAGTGGACCTCGTGTTGAGCGACGTCATGATGCCGGTTATGACAGGCTACCAGTTCTTGGAACATGTAAAGGCGGACGAGTCGCTCCGGCATATACCGGTGGTGATGGTTTCGGCGCTGGACGAGATGCAGAGCATCACGCATTGCATCGAGTTGGGTGCGGACGACTACCTTCCCAAGGCGTTTAACCCCATTCTGCTGAAAGCGCGGCTCAACGGATGTCTCGCCAAGAAGGACCTCCACGATAAGGAAGAGGAACACCGGGATCGCATCGAACGCTACAATCGCGAACTGGAAGAGCGGGTGCGTGAACAGGTGAAAGAAATTGCATCAACGCAACTTGCGTTGATTTTTGCGCTGGCCAATCTCGCGGAATCGCGCGACCCCGACACGGGCGAGCATCTCGAGCGCATGCGTCAATACGCGTACACGTTGGCCAGCAAGATCCGCACGTTTCCCCAACACGCCGAACTCATCGACGATTCATACATTGAAGACCTGTATGTGGCCGCGCCGCTCCACGATATCGGGAAAGTCGGTATTCCCGATCGCATTCTCCAGAAGCCTGGCAAGCTTACCGAGGAAGAGTTTGAGATCATGAAGAATCACGCGACGATAGGCGCGACGACCTTGCGCCGCGTGGATGAGAAACATCCGGGCAATAGCTTCTTAAAGATGGGTATTGAACTGGCCGAAAGCCATCATGAGAAGTGGGACGGCACAGGTTATCCTCATGGTCTCGCGGGAGCCGATATTCCGCTTGCGGGCAGGATTCTCGCTCTGGCGGACGTGTACGACGCCTTGACGTCGAAGCGGTGTTACAAGGAAGCGATGCCGCACGAGAAGAGCAGGGAGATTCTGCTAGAGGGCAAGGGCAAGCACTTCGATCCCGATGTCGTTGATGCGTTCATCGATAGCGAGGAGGCCTTCTTCTCCATTCGGTTGCGTTATCAGGACACGGAGAAGACGCTGCTCGTATAGTCCGCAATTTGCACCAGCGCGATTGAGCGCCGACGCAAAATGCTCACGCGCAGGACTTTGAGGTTTTGCCATGAGGATTTCTCGCGAACACACTCTGTTTTCGTAGAACCGCTTTGGCTTTCGCTGCAAGTCTCGCAAACACACCGGTTACGAGAGAGGTTCAAGCGTGTTTGTGAGAAATCCGGGATAGTTCGCTCTACGAGCGAAACGGAAGCACGCACCGGAACCCGACCGTCGGCAGCCGAGTCTCAGGAAAGAGCCCCTTCCTCGCCGAGCAACGAAGCTCCTGCACAGGAGAATTCCACGCGCCGCCTCGCACCGCGCGCTTGGGCGGACCCGATTGGGCCGCTGCTTCCCGCTTTGCGGGGTCATAGGGCAAGAACCAATCGGACGTCCACTCGTACACGTTTCCACCCATATCTTGGATGCCGTCCGGAGTAGCGCCGTCTTCATGCATTCCCACGATAGAAGGCATGTTGAGATGATCGCCGTAATTGGCGCGATTGGAATCGGCCTCGTTGTTACCCCAGGGATAGCGGCGGTTCTCTTTGCCCCGTGCCACGAATTCCCACTGGGCTTCGGACGGAAGCAGCTTTCCCGCCCACTGTGCATAGGCCGTGGCGTCGTCCCAACTTACCCCGACCACGGGTTGATCATCGCCGCCGTAATCACGCTGCCCCCAGAGTTTGGGTTTGGGATGGCCGGTTGCCTCGAGAAACTCCCGATATTGCCCAACCGTAACGGGGTGAACGTCAATATAGAAGGGTTCAACGTAGGCTTCGAATTGGGGCGCCTCATCGGGAACCGCGTTGTTCCCCATCAGGAAGCTTCCGCCTTCCATGAGGAGCATGCCCTCGGTTGACGCTTGCCGGCCGGTTTCCGATGCGGCGGCGGCAAGCGGCGTACGGCGATAGGATTCAACGTAGGCTTGAAGCAGACTCCTTCGGAAATCGCCTGCCGATTGCCAACGATCTTCGGGCGCTTCCTTTATTGCCTTGTTGAGAATCTCCAGAAGCGATGGAGCGACGTCGTCGCGGGCCTGCTGCACCTCGATGGGATCATCCAACGGCGTGCGAAGTGTCAACAGTTCCTTAAAGATGACCCCCACGGCGTACAAGTCTGCCCGCAGGTCGATGGGGAGGCCGGCGCGGAGTTGTTCTGGCGCGGCATAGGCTTCGGTACCGACGACTCTCGTTGCCTTGTCCTTCTGCTTGTGCTTGTCTTCCCCACTCCCCTCATGGCGCTCTTCGTCCAACACTTTCGCGAGTCCGAAGTCGAGCACCTTCACGCGTTCACCCGGCTGCAACATGACGTTCTCGGGTTTCATGTCGCGATGGATCACGGTGCGGTGTGCGTAGTCCAGCGCGTTGAGGATTTGCGCGGTCAAGTCTACGGCCAGTCGCACGTCCATGAAGCGGCGGACACTTCGGAAATGCCGCAGGACCGACCTCAGCGAACGCCCCGCCAGGAATTCCATGGAGAGGTACATAATCCCCTCGGGGGTCGCGGCGACATCGTGCACGGCGACAATATTCTCATGCCGCAACCGGCGCGCGATTTGAGCTTCGTGAATGAAAAGCTGAATTCCTTTCTGCGTCTGAAGGAGAAGCGGATTCAAGAACTTGAGCGCAACGCGCTCGTTCATGAGCGAGTCCCATGCGCTGTAAACGACGCCCATTCCGCCTTTGCCCAAAGGGCTTTCTATGGCATAGCGATCCGCGATGCGAGTGCCGACTTCAAAAGCGAGGCTGAGTTCGTCCGCAGCTTGTGCAGCACGAGGAACGACTAGCGCGGCGCCGCATCCAAAGCAGACGCCCGCGCGCCCTTGTACGGTGGGAGGTACAAGTATCTTCAACCCACAACTTGAGCAAATGACCGTTATCATTCGATTGCGTTCAAACTCACATATACGCGGCTGAGGCAGCAGGCGTAGCCCCCGTCCCCCGCAGGTGAACAAAACAGGCGGGAAACGCGCCGGCTTTCCCGCCTGCCAATACCCATAACGTACGTAGTCGTTACTGTCCTAACGTGGCGAATTCGGCAAACTCTGGAGTCACGGGGAACTGATCGCTTGGATACTTGACGAACTGCACGTGCCCGTCCATGAACAAGACGTTCGAGCCTCCCGGAACGTGGCTGAAATTCTGCACTTTTTCGCTCACCACATCAAAGTACACCGCCAACTCGGATTGCCCCATGGAACTTGCGGCTGCATTGTTGATGTCGGAAATAAAGAAGCGCTCAATACCCTCGCGCAGGCGGCGCACTTGAAGCGTGCCGAGCAGCGGATGGTCCAATTCGAAGTCTTCGTCGGGCGCCAGATAGATGCTGGCCATCTGCCCGGCCACCGTCGCGATATCGGGCCAATTCTGCAGCCACGCATTATCGGGGATAGCGAACCCGATGTAGCCGTAGGACGCATCCCCCTGGTCTGCCAATCGCACCATATCGATGTCACCGTTGGCGTTTACCCAAATCTGCGTGGGGTCGCCGCCGGGGTCTAGGACGTTCCCGGCCTCCGCATCCGATGGACAAATCATCACAGAAACGTCCGTGAGATACTCTGGGTAGATAGCGGCCGGTTCCGGAGTCGAGCTGTTTGCAGTGGTCTTGGGAGGCCACTTCTCCCCTTTCGACTCGTTCGCGTACATTTTGAACACGATACCCATTTGTTTGAGGTTGTTCTGGCAACTGGCCCGCCGTGCCGCTTCGCGGGCCCGCGCCAACGCGGGTAATAGGATTGCCGCAAGAATTCCAATGATGGCGATAACGACCAGCAATTCGATGAGCGTGAAACCATGTGTTCTCGTTTTCAAAGTCGATCCTCCCACTATGCCGACGACAGTTGAAGGCTCACACACGCTCCAGCGTTCACGTGTGCGCCGTTGTCCCCACATACACAGAGATCGAACGCTCGCACGAGGTTGCACCGTTGGTGCCGGCCGACGGCTGACTCAGGTAGGACCGCCGGCATCGTAGCGGCAATTTCAGCCCCGAGGGGCGCGCTCCACACCCCTCAAGTCTAGCATTGGCGGCGATTATCGGCAAGGATAAACCCGCGAAATTCAGAGATTTGTCGCTTACAAGGGGCGATTTCATTTGCATCGGCTCGTTGCCACGTGGTAGCATGGCTACGCCCATATCGGAGAGATGACCGAGTGGCTGAAGGTGGCGGCCTGCTAAGCCGTTGTATGGGTGTTAGCCTGTACCCCGGGTTCGAATCCCGGTCTCTCCGCCATATTTACCTTCCAGCGCATGAACCAGCAAAACGCGCCCCTGAATTCGTGAATGCCGTACGAATGCCTGACTCGCGCGGTCCCAAGCTCAATCTGCGGTCTACATCGGCCCGATTGAGTTCCGACTCAAGATGCTCACGTGCACGATTTCTAGGTTTTGCGATGAGTTTTTGCCCGCGACATTCATGACAATCGTCGTTTCTGTTCACCATTGACCGGAATACCGTTCAATGATTGCCGCACACATTTCTTTCTGTTGGTCGATATCCGATCGTATCACCTGATTGTAGAGTTTTTCGGCAATCGACAGGAATGCGTCGAGGAAGCTCGGGTCAAAACTCCTGCCTCGTTCCTTTTGCAGGATATCGAGTGCTTGGTTGAGAGGCATCGCCTCCTTGTATGGCCGCTTCGACACCAGTGCATCGAAAACGTCCACTATCGAGAAGACTCGAGCCTCAATGGGAATCTTCTCGGCCTTTGTGCCGTCGGGGTAACCAGCACCATCAAACTTCTCATGGTGTGAGCGGACCACTCGCGCCGCTCCTTGAAGCCATACGGAGTTAGCGACAATGTCGTCGCCGTGGATTACATGCATCTGCATTTCCTGCCGCTCCTCATGCGAGAGCTGACTCGGCTTGAGGAGTATGTTGTCGGGTATACCTACTTTGCCAATGTCATGCAAAAACGCGCCCATGAACAGCCCTGACATCAATCGAGGGTCTACCTTGGCTGCTTCAGCAAGCCGGACTGCCATTATTGCGACTCGGAGATTGTGCTCCCCTGTGTCTTGATCTCGCATTGCGACTACGTTGCCCAGAATCACCAGTAGATCCACGTGCGTCATCTGAAGGTCTACGAGAAGGGCAAGGACGTGCCGGACAGATATTACGATGATGGGACATAGTAGTAACGTGACGGTCAAAAAGATTACGAAAGGCATCTCGTTGACTTGCGGAAAGAGATACCTGAGTGACTCCAAAAGTGAAGCGCCAACCAGTACAAATGCGAGAACGGCCAACCCGAGCCGCCAGAGAATTCGCTTCCAAAGGTTGCGGTTGAGGGAACGGCTCAGAGTCGACTGAATTCTCCGGGCCAAGCGTTCTTCATAGGCCAGGTAAGGGCCGTGGCTGTGAGTGTTCATAGCTTTTGACTCCGAGCGGGCGCCCCAGTGGAGTGAGGCGTTCGAGTGTAGATATGACAAACCTAGTGCCTCTGTTGGTTGTACCACTTCCCCAGCCCTGGGATACGCGAGGCCTATAAGACACTTCCACACAGATCCTGGCGAAAGTGGACTTTTGTACTAAGCTTTTCTCGCACGGCACCGAAAAGTGGATTTACGTATGTAGAGGTGCTTCGCGACTGCGTCGACGCCCCCTCGCCGTCTTGGCAATGACACCGGCAGGCGCGTAAAGCGTCTTTGACGGCCGCGACTATTGCCGAAGATGGCGCTGGCTTGCTAAGGACCGCGAGAATGCTTCCTGCACTGAGTTCTCTAGCGCGTTCCAGTGTCTCACGGTCCGACCCCGAATGGACGATGAATCTCGCTTTTGGCGCGAGGGCGCGCGCCTCCGAAATCATGGTTAGCCCGTCCTTCACTGGCATGGCCCCGTCGGTTACGACAAGGTCAAAGTACTCATGACAAAGAAGTTGCAGTCCCTCAAAGCCATTGGACGCCTCGGCTACATCAAATCCCGCGCGGATAAAAAGGATGCTGAGGAGAGTTCGCATGGCTTGATCGTCATCTACAACAAGAATTTTGGCTGGTCCGTTTGTGAAGTTCTCCTCCACGCCAGGGGTCGTCGGAGATTGTGAAGTTTGACCTAAATCCATGACTTGTTCTCCTCTACAATCGGGTTTCAGGCTTGCACTGACACGGCTGCAGACAGACCAATGCGTCACTTTCTTGAGAAAGCGCGGGGCAGGAAAAGGAGAGACTTGCGCCTCGCCTGAAGTAGTGGAAGCGTTGCCATCAATTCCGTTTGGTTGACGCGCCACGGCGGACCCTACACTGCTCTTCATGTGAATCATTCCTTCCACCGAATGGAGAATCGACCCGGGGTAGTCGCATTCGTCTTGGCTTTGTTCCGCCCTTCGAGGTATGCCGCGTGTCTCATCACCGCGTGTTGAACGGTGTGGCCGATATACGAGACATGCGCTCCCAGAATTCTCAGGACTGTTCGCATTTCCCTTCTCAAGGCACAGCAGCAAATGGTTCCGCCGCGCGACTGGATTTCCTCCGCGACCACACTCATCTCGTCGAGAAAATCGAGCGACACGTGTTCCACGAGGTGGAAATCGAGCAGGATGTTTGGCGATTCGCTCCGCCGTGAGATGTCACGCACTTCGTTAGCCACGACGGCGATTGACTGAGGGTCCTTCAGTACGGGAGTCCGTATGGAGACCACAGTAATTGGCCCCGCTTCCGCGGCGTCCACCAGTGCTTCTGTCGAATGGTTCGTATCCATATTTCCAATCTCCTTGCGTTCAGTCAGCCCTTCCTTTAAAAGGCCCTTAAAGGAAATCTGGAGAGGAGGGGCCGGGCGCGCGGGGTAAGGCACGCGCCCGGCTTGAATGATGGAGGGGCTTCCATCGGGGTAAGGGCTATCGGAGTGACGACGTGTGTGTCCGACGGCGGTATCGAAGCATCCACGTGCACCGCTATCGCACAGATCAATCATCGGTCGGCCTTCGCGGCCACAGCGGGCGCTTCACCTTCGGCGCATGCGGGACGCACTCGATAGACTGCCGCATACATCGTCGGCAGAACGATCAGCGTCAACAGCGTGGCTGCAAGCAGGCCGCCGGCGATAGCGACCGCCATAGGCCCCCAGAACACACTTGAAATCAGTGGAATCATGCCTAGGATTGCCGCTGCGGCGGTCAACATAATTGGACGGAAACGAAGTATCGTGGCGTTCAGAATCGCATCCCACGGCGACTGGCCTGCCGCGAGTTGTTGATCGATTTGATCGATAAGGATCACGGAATTGCGCATGATGATCCCGGCAAGTGCCAGGATGCCAAGCTGCACGACAAAACCCATTGGCCTCCCAGTCAAGAGAAGGCTGATGCTAACCCCTATGATCCCCAGGGGGGCTGTAAACAGGGTAAGCAGCATCTTGGGAATGCTCTTGAGCTGAAACATAAGCAACGTGAGGATCACGGCCAGCATGGCGGGAACAGGCTGCAGCAACCAGTTCGAGGCCTTTATGCTGTCTTCCAGAGGTCCCCCAACGGAGATAGAGTAACCGGGAGGCAACGTAGCCCGAAGTGAGCTCAGACGTTTGAACAGAACCTTGGTCGCGTCATTCCCCAGCACTCCGTCAACGGTGTTGGCCTGCACCGTAATGGTAGGCTTCAGGTCTCTCCGCCGAACCAACCCGTCTTCGGCCTCAAATGTAATTTTTGCGATTTGGTCCAACGCCACGGAATTCCCGTTCCCGACCGGAATGCTCAGGTCCTTTATCTTCGATAGGTCGGTCCTATTCCGCTCACCAACGCGAAAGACGATGTCGACTGTGCGGTCTTGTTCACGGTATTCACTGAGAGGCGCGCCAGAGACGAATGTCTGCAACGTCAGAGCCAGGGTCTGGCTATCAATTCCCTGCATCCTGGCTTTGTCTTGGTCGATGGCGATGCGCATGATCTTGCTCTTCTCATGCCAGTTCAGGTTGACGTTCCAGAGGTTTGGGTCGGCTCGCATAACGTCAGAGACCTGTTGTGCGAGGTCTCGCACTTTGTCGCGCTCATAGCCGCTCACGCGGAGCATAACGGGGTATGAATTTGGCGGTCCCGTTTGGATCAACTTAATGTTGCTTTGAATCTCAGGAAACTCGCGCTCCAGAGTCTGCTTCACTTTGCCTGACAACTCTTTCCGAGTTTCGAGATTCTTCGCAACAAAGATCACTTGAGCGAAATTGCTGTCCGGATGCGCGGGATCGGACGTCAGCACAAACCTCGGGGCTCCAACGCCGACGTAAAGCGATAGACTCTCGACATTCGGATCCCCTTGGAATCGTTGGCTGAAAGCCATGGCCCTGTCTTCCGTGGCTTTCATCGACGCGCCTTGCGGCAATCGCAGGTCCACAACCAGTTCAGGGCGCGTCGATGCGGGGAAGAACTCCTGCTGGACTTTGCCCATCAAGTACAAGGACACCAGAAAGCACAACGTCGTGACGATGAGCACCAGACCCCGGTGCCGCAAGCACCAGGCCAGAAGGCGCTTGAAGAGCCCATAGAAACGGGTGTCGTAGATGTCGGTGTGGGCGCCTTCCGCGGCGGGCTTCACCCGCACAAGATAGTGTCCCAATAACGGAGTCACGGCTCCGGCTGCCAGCCACGAAAGCAATAGCGCAATCGTTACCACGGAGAAAATGCTGCCAACGAATTCCGACGCGGTTCCTTTCGAAAAGCCGACGGGGATGAATCCGGCACAAGTAACCAGCGCTCCCGTCAGCCGGGGGTACGCCGTCGCCGTATACGCAAAGGATGCCGCCTTCGAACGCTCCCAGCCCTGCTCAAGCTTCACGATCATCATTTCGATGGCGATGATGGCATCGTCCACGAGGAGGCCCAGCGCAATGATGAGTGCACCCAAGGAAATCTTGTGAAGATCGATACCGATCATATTCATACACACAAACACGCCCGCGATCACCAAGGGGATACAAAGCGCGACTACTACGCCTGAACGAAGGCCGAGGCTGATGAAACTCACGATCAGTACAATCCCGACTGCCTCGGCAAGGGACTTTACGAACTCGTCGATAGACTCCTTAACAACTTCCGGCTGATTCGCGACCGTCGAAAGCTCCATCCCTTGGGGAAGTTGTTGTTTAACCTCGTTCACCATGGCCTCGAGATTCTTACCCAGAGTCAGGATGTTTCCGCCCTTTTCCATGGAAATAGCGAGACCGATAGCTTGGCGCCCATTGAAGAAGAACTTTGGCTCCGCGGGTTCTGCATACGTGCGTTCGATCTTGGCCACGTCACTCAGGCGAAGCGCCATCCCTCCGACGCGAATCGGAATGTCTCGCAGACTGTCCACGTTATCGAAGATGCCGGTGACTCGCAGGTATACGTTGTCTGTAGAGGTCTCAATCATTCCCGACGGGGTCATCGCGTTCTGCGCCTGGATGGTATGCAGCACCAATCCAGGGTCGACTCCGAACTGCGCAAGTTTGACATTGTCAATTTCTATGTAGACCTTCTCGGGTTGAACACCTACGAGGTCTGCCTTGCGCACACCCGGTACAGCAAGAGCGATTCGACGGACCTTCTCCATCTGCGCGCGCATCTCCTCCATGGAGAATCCGTCGGATGTCAGCGCGTAGATGCACCCGAATACGTCGTCAAAACGGTCATTGAGAAACGGTCCAATCACGCCTTGCGGAAGCGTGTGCCATATGTCATTCACCATGTTGCGGACTTCGAGCCAAACTGGCCGCACCTCGTCCCCAGTGACTGCGTCGTCCTTTAATGTCACGTAGATGACCGATTTGCCTGGGTAAGAGTAACTGTCCAAGTAGTCCAGACCTGGCGTGTCCTGTAGTTTCTCCTCAAGCTTATCCGTCAACTGTTCTTCAACGTCGCGGGCGCTTGCTCCGGGCCAACCCACTGCAACAACCATCTTGCGAATGGTGAAGTCTGGGTCCTCCATCCGCCCGAGTCGCATGTAGGAAATTGCCCCTCCCACAAACACGACCGCAACGAAGTAGAGGACGATTTGGCGATTCTTCAGGGCCCAATCTGTAAGGTTGAAACTATTCATGACAGTGTCTCGGCAGATACCCGGACTTTTTGGCCGGGCACGAGTTTGTGCACGCCGGCCGTGACGACGACATCGCCGTCTTCGAGGCCGTTCAGCACGCGCAACTTGTCATGTTCGAATCCGTCCAATGTGACAGCGCGCAGTTCGAGCTTTCCATCCTGGACAACCCAAACGTTTGGCCTGTCATCTTCCTGATAGATGGCGGATAACGGAATGAGCCGCACCGGAGCGATATCATCGTCCTCGTCGGCGCGGACCGATGCTGTCATCCCGAGCTTAATCTCGGCCGGTGCGTTCAATAACCGAATCCGCGTCTTGTACGTTCGCAGAATCGGGTCGGCCATTGGCGCTGTCTCGCGAATCTCGCCAGGCAACTCAACACCGGGCAATGCCCAAAAAGAGACTGTGATGGACTTCACGTCTCGCAACGAGTCTATCCGGTTCTCTGGAATAGAGATTTCCACTTCCCGGTCGCCGTCCCGAACGAGCGTTATAACGGGCATTCCCGGGGCGATGACTTGGCCAACCTCCGCCGAGATTCCAGCGATGACACCACTCTGATCGGCGCGCAATAGGCTGTACTCAAGCTGATTGGAAGCTTGAGCGTAGGACGCTGATGCTTGCTCGAGAGCGGAGGAGACTGTGTCATATTCCATCTGGCTCTGGTCCAACTTGACCTTGGCAATTGCCCCCTCTCTGTACAGACGCTGGAAGCGCGCCAAATTGACCTCCGCCAAGCGCATTTGGGACTCGGCGGCCCGAACTTGGGCAAGCGCGAGGACGACGGATTCCTTGATATCCTTCGGGTCGATTTCCATAAGGACGTCCCCAGCGTGAACTACATCCCCCAATTGCACGTTTCTCTTTACGATGCGTCCTCCGGCCTGGAACGCCAGAACGCTCTCATACCGGCCGCGAACCTCACCGGAATACACGTAACTCCGCGAGTCTGAGACCGAGCTAACGACCTGGGTGCGAACAACACACTCGTTTTCAGAGGCAAAGGGAACTTCATCGGGCATTTCGCTGTCCGGATTGATTGCGGCGAAGGCTGTGCGATGCACACGCTCCTTCACAATCGTCTGGAATGGGGTGAAGGCATAGAGCGTCGAAAACGCGGCCAGCATGGTGGCTGCCGCAGCGACAACTGTCGACCATCTCGGCTTACCAAAGCGGCCGACTCTTTGATTGGGTCGTTTGCTATCCTCGGATCTAAGCATTGGGATGTCTCCTTGAATTGGCCTCTGCGTCAACAGTGCCCTCGAACTTGGATAGAATGGCTGTCCTGGTGGCGGTCCCGACGACCTCGCCCTTGACCTTGCCATCCACGAAAAAGACGAGCGTGGGAACGGCTCGGATGCCGTACGAGAGGCCGAGGTCAGGGTTCTCGTCCGCGTTAACCCGCACGACCTTTAGCGTCTCCGAAAATAAGCCGGCGATTTCGTCTAGCACCGGTTCAAGCGTGTGGCACGGGCGGCTCCACTCCGTCGAAAACGCAACCAGAACCGGCAGTTCGGATTGCAGAACCTCCAAATCAAAGTTCGCCGAATCAACTTGAAGAGGTCTTGAATTTCTGAGTATTCCATCCATGTTCTTGTCCAACTCCTACGTTTTCTCCGGTAAGAGCAGCACTCATGCCAATTGCGCCAATGACCCTAAAACAAGCAGAGTCAATGGTTTACCAATCAGGGCACTTGAATACCGACGGTACGATATATTGAACGTTCGAAAATACGTTCGAAATCAGGTTGACGGCGTGACCCGGCTCTGCTACTACTACATGCATGGAATCGACCAGCGACAATCGTTTCGACCCCTGGTTCGCGGCAGGACTGCTCATAGATGTTGCCAGCGAACAATCGTTGGAGAATCTGTTCCAAAGATTCGTCAGACGCGGTGCGCAACTCGTGGACTTTGTCCAGGTTTGGCTGATTGACAAGGGTGACCGATGCGAAACGTGCCCGTACCGAGCCATATGTGCCGATCAGACTCGCTGCCTACACTTGGTTGCGGCAGAGGGTAGATCTGCGTTGGGTCCAGCTACAGGGCCACGTCCCTTCGAGAATCTCAATACGCGCGTGCCGCTGGGGGCGGGCTCAATCGGGGAATCTGCCGTTACAAACGTACCGATATTCGGGAAGGTCTCGGATACTCCAACAGCTTCACTGGTTGGTACGCAGTGGATGCTCCAAGAAGGAGTGCAGGAGTACTTGGTAGGCCCGATTCGGTTCAAAGGCGAAGTTCTTGGCATATCAGCAGGATTCGTTCGTGGGAAATGGCCGGAGGACTATCATCCGTGGGGACAGGTCTTTTCGGACCAGTTGGGTGCGGCAATTGCCAACGCACAGGCCTTCCAGGAGATCCATCGCCTCAAGGCACAATTGGAGCTACAGAATTCGTATCTCGAAGAGGCGGTCATTGAGGCGAAGGCGTTCGGCGACCTTGTCGGCCAGAGCGCTCCCCTAAGACATATCGTGAGTCAAATCGATCTGGTGGCGCCGACGGAAGCTTCCGTGCTTATTCTTGGCGAGACGGGTACCGGCAAAGAACTGGTGGCGCACGAGATTCACCGGCGCAGCGGGCGCAAAGAAGGTCCACTGGTTCGAGTCAATTGCGCTTCCATTCCGCGGGAACTGTTTGAGAGTGAGTTCTTCGGCCATGTGAAGGGCTCGTTTACAGGAGCGCTGAAGGATAGGGCAGGACGTTTTGAGACTGCGGACGGCGGGACGATCTTCTTGGACGAAGTGGCCGAGATCCCAATCGACATTCAGAACAAACTGTTGCGGGTGCTTCAGGAAAAACGCTACGAACGTGTTGGGGATGATCGCACGCGTCGCGCCGATGTGCGGATCATCGCGGCAACCAATCGCGATCTGAAGCAGGCGGTCGCTGCCGGGCGGTTTCGTGAAGATCTCTACTACAGACTGAACGTCTTCCCTATCCACGTTCCACCACTACGGGAACGATTGGATGACGTCCCAGCACTGGCAAAGCACTTTGTCGAACTCTCGAGCCGGGACTTGAAATGCGCGCAACCTCGGTTGAGTAGAACTTCGGTCACGAAGCTGCAAAGCTACGATTGGCCCGGCAACGTTCGCGAACTACGCAACGTGATTGAGCGCGCGGTTATTCTTGCGCGTGGCGGCACGTTGGATTTTGACCTGCCAATATCGGATCAACCTGCGCTTCCGGTACTGTCAGCCGCAGATCACCCAGACGACGAGAGTCAGCCCGAGTTTCTCACCGAGGTTGAACTCCGGCGACGTGAGCGCGACAACCTTCGGATAATACTTGAAAAGACCAACTGGAAGATTAAGGGCCCCGATGGCGCCGCGGAACTCTTGGGTGTAAACCCCACTACATTGCTCTCGCGCATGGACAAATGGGGACTTAAGAGACATCCTTCTTAGCAATGATGGGAATGATGCACAGGTCTAGCAGACGCTGGACAAGAGCAACGCCGAAGCTCCGAATTTATTGCCCCCGATCACTTCGGACACTTGGCATCTGAGCATGTCCTGCTTTCTTTCTCGCCGGTTGCGCGGCGACATATCCATCGGTATTATCGCGGGATGGGATTATTTGCTGCGGAGCCGAGGCTGTGGCGCTTCCGGCAGCGTGCGCGAGTGACCGCGGATGATGCGCGGCCCGCGCGGCTTCACCCCAAACGAGGAGAGGTGTCATGACGCGAGTTTTGGTGCCCTTGGCCCAGGGCTGCGAAGAACTTGAGGCCATCACAATCATCGATTTGCTTCGCCGTGCAGACATTACCGTCGTTACGGCGGGGTTGACGGACGAACCGGTCGTGGCAAGTCACGGCGTGACCATTATCCCGGATACGACGCTCGACAAGGCACTGGATGACACGTTTGACATGGTCGTGCTTCCGGGAGGATTGCCCGGCGCGGACAACCTGAACAGCAACGAGGATCTTCACGAGCTGCTTAAGAAGATGGTTGCGAGCGGGAAGTTCGTGGGCGCCATTTGCGCCGCGCCAATCGTGCTTGCGCGGGCGGGCGTGCTCGCTGGAAAGAAAGCGACGAGTTATCCCGGATTCCTGGACAAGATGGCCCTGCCGGATGTTACGTACACGGGCAGCGCCGTGGAACGTGACGGCGCAATCGTGACGGGGCGCGGCCCGGGAACAGCCATGGATTTTGCATTGGAAATCATCGCGATGTTGCGCGGCGCGGATATACGAAACAAAGTGGAAAAGGCGTTGGTGCGCACGTAACCGTGCGCTGCACAGGGGGAATTACGGATGTTTTTCTCGGGTATTTCTGACGAAGCGGGTCCCGCAATCGAGACTCAGATTAAGGCCCACAAGGAATTGGGCTGGAACCATATGGAATTGCGGCTCGTGGACGGACAGAACTTGACCATGCTGCCGGATGAGGCGTTCGACGTGGTCTATGAAAAGGTAACGGCCGCCGGAATGAACGTGTCGTGCTTTGGCAGTGCGATCGCGAATTGGGCGCGCCCGATCACGTGCGATCCGAGCATCGACATTGAAGACTTGAATCGGGCCATTCCGCGGATGCACCGGTTTGGCACGCAGTTTATCCGGGTGATGAGCTACCCCAACGATCCGAAGAACCCCATCAGCGATACGGAATGGCGTAATGAGGCAATTCGCCGTATGCGAGCTTTGGCGAAGCTCGCGGAAGACGGCGGCATCACCTTGGCGCACGAGAATTGCAGCGGTTGGGGTGGTCTTTCCGCCGAAAACAGCAACATCTTGTTGGGCGAAGTGAATAGCCCCGCGCTTAAAGTCGTGTTCGATACAGGCAACCCCGTCACGTACGGACAAGACGCGTGGGAGTATTACCAGGCTGTCTACAATGACATCGTGTACGTTCACATCAAGGACGCGCGCAAGGTGGATGGCAAGGATGAGTACACCTATTGCGGTGAAGGCGACGGATACGTGCGCGAAATCGTCGGAGACCTGCTGAAAAAAGGTTACGACGGCGGGTTCTCCATCGAACCGCATCTTGCGGCCATCATTCACACGGGACAGAAAGCCAACAACGACAATTGGTTGTATGAATCGTACACCGAATACGGCCGCAGGCTGATGAAGATCGTAGAGGAAGTGTCGGCGTAACACATCGGCTCGGCAGGCAGGATGCCTGCCACACATTGGCATCGCCTACATCAGGCACAAGAGGGAGGAATGCGACATGGCGCTACGGAAGACCCAGATTAACGCTTTCTTCGGATCGTTATTTGCCATCATCGTGCTGGTAGTGTTCGCGGCCATCGCGGCGGCCGTCATGGGCAAGCGCATTCCTGGACTGAGCGCCATTTCCGACGCAATGGGGATCGGTTCGTGAGCCATGCAAGCGTCCGGCTACGGCGAGCGATTGTATTGGTCGCATTGGCTCTCGCCTCAGGCGTGACATCGCGAGCTCAGGAGACACCAGAAATACCTCCCTACTCGGTGCAGCCGTACATGCGCGCGCGGTTCGACGAGACAGGTCGCGCGCTGCGTTTTGCAGGCTCCACGCCGAACGACGTGGCAGTCTGGCGTGAAACCGCACGGGCAAAACTGCGCGAGATTATCGGCATCCCCACCATGAAGCGAGCGCCACTTAATCCAAACGTTACAGAGAGTGTCGATTGCGGCGACTACACGCGGGAACGTGTCGAGATTCAGACCGAACCTGGCATCGTCATGCCTGTGTATGTACTCATTCCAAAGGAAGGCAAGAAACCGTTTCCGGTGATGATCGCCCCGCACGGACACGGCGGCGGCGGTAAGCTTGCGGTGGCGGGCGTAGGCGACAACCCGGACGTAGCGAAATCCATCGAAGAGCATCACTACGCCTACGGCGTGGATTTGTGCAAGGCGGGCTTCATTGTGTTCTGTCCCGACGCGCGCGGATTCGGCGAACGGCAAGAGCTTGCGGCGAAGGAACGAGGCATATTGCAGCAGTCGTGCCAGTGGCTCAACAACATGGCCATGCCGCTGGGGCAGACGGTAACGGGCATGTGGGTGTGGGACCTTATGCGTCTCGCGGATTATGTGGAGACGCGCGATGATTGTGACGCCAAACGCATGGGGTGCGCCGGACTCAGCGGCGGCGGCCTGCAAACGCTATGGTTCACGGCGCTGGACGACCGCGTGAAAGCGGCCGTCGTGAGCGGGTATTACTATGGAGTAAAAGAGTCGCTACTCGACATGCACAACAATTGTTCGTGCAATTACGTGCCCCACCTCTGGGAAAACGCGGATCACGGCGACCTCGGCGCGCTCATTGCGCCGCGCCCGCTCATGATTCAAACCGGCGATGAAGACTCTCTCAATGGCGCTGGCGGCCTGGACAATGTGCGTCCGCAAATTGAGTTAGCCCATCGCGTCTACGAAATCCTTGGATCCCCGGAATTCCCCAAGCACGATGTCTTCCACGGTCCTCACCGCTGGGACAGCACAAATGCCGTGCCGTTCTTGGTAAAAAAGGTAAAAAAGTAGAGACACCCGGATAGCGGCATCAGATGGGGTTTTCATCGCTGACCAACAGATGCACAGCGCATTGCAATGCATTGTCGATCAGATGCCAAACACCCTCTCCGCGTTGGCATGGAGGAACATCTCCAGCACCTCATCACTTAATCCGAGTGTAGGGACTTGGCCAAGACACACTTCGGGGGTGAGCATGGGATAGTTGGTGCCAAACATGACCCTGGAGCGCCC